>JACQAF010000078.1 GCA_016195145.1 Rhodospirillales bacterium | reverse complement strand
CTCGATATCGCCCAGGCGATCGGGCCCGGGCTTGCCAAGGCGGCGCTCGCTATCAAGGTCGACGGAACGCTCAAGGACCTGAAATCGGTCGTCGAATCCGATGCTGCGGTCGAGATCGTCACCGCCAGATCGCCCGAGGCGCTGGAACTGATCCGCCACGACGCGGCGCATGTGCTCGCCGAGGCGGTGCAGGAACTGTTTCCCGGCACGCAAGTGACCTTCGGCCCGGCGACCGAGGACGGGTTCTATTACGACTTCGTGCGCGCCGAGGCGTTTACGCCCGACGATTTTCCTAAAATCGAGGCGCGCATGCGCGAGATCGTCGAGCGCAACGAGGAGATCGTGCGCGAGATTTGGGACCGCGAGGAGGCGACCCGCTTCTTCAAGGGCAAGGGCGAGAAATACAAGGCCGAATGGATCGAACAGATGGCCGCCGACGAGCCGATCTCGATCTATCGCCAGGGCGACTGGCTCGATCTGTGCACAGGCCCGCATCTGCCCTCGACCGCCAAGCTCGGCAAGGCGTTCAAGCTGATGAAGCTGTCGGGCGCCTACTGGCGCGGCGACGCGCGCAACGCGCAGCTGCAGCGCATCTACGGCACGGCTTGGCCGGACGAGGCGCAGCTCAAGGCCTATCTCCACCGTCTCGAAGAGGCCGAGCGCCGCGACCACCGGCGGCTGGGCCGCGAGATGGGGCTATTCCACATCCAGGAAGAGGCAGTCGGCTCGATCTTCTGGCACCCCAAGGGCTGGACGCTGTTCCGCACCATCGAGGCCTATATCCGGATGCGGCTGGAGCGCGACGGCTATGTCGAGGTAAAGACGCCGCAGCTCGTCGATCGCAAGCTGTGGGAGGCGTCGGGCCACTGGGACAAGTTCAAGGATGCGATGTTCCTTGCCACGCCGCGCGCCGAAGGGGCGAGCGAGGCCGAAGGCGACCGCGTCTACGCGATCAAGCCGATGAACTGCCCCGGCGCGGTGCAGATCTTCCGCCAAGGCCTCAAAAGCTATCGCGATCTGCCGATCCGCATGGCCGAATTCGGCTCGTGCCATCGCTACGAGCCGTCGGGTGCGCTGCACGGCATCATGCGCGTGCGCGCCTTCACCCAGGACGACGCGCATATCTTCTGCACCGAGGACCAGATCACCGCGGAAAGCATCCGTTTCTGCGATCTCCTGCGCTCGGTCTATGCCGATCTCGGCTTCACCGACGTGCTGGTGAAGTTCGCCGACCGCCCGCCGACCCGCGCCGGAGCGGACGCGATCTGGGACAAGGCCGAACACGCGCTCCAGGACGCGGCCAAGGCCGCCGGCCTCAAGCTCGTGCTCAATCCCGGCGAAGGGGCGTTTTACGGCCCCAAGCTCGAATTCGTATTGCGCGACGCCATCGGGCGCGACTGGCAGTGCGGCACCTTGCAGGTCGATTTCGTCCTGCCCGAACGGCTCGACGCCACCTATGTCGGCGAGGACGGCCAGAAGCACCGGCCGGTCATGCTCCACCGCGCCATGCTCGGCTCGTTCGAGCGCTTTATCGGCGTGCTGATCGAGCATTACGCCGGCCGACTGCCGCTCTGGCTCAATCCCGTTCAGGCGGTGGTGGCGACCATCGTCTCCGACGCCGACAAATACGCCCGCGACGTTGCGGCCGAGCTCGAAGCCGCCGGGCTGCGGGTCGAGCTCGACCTGCGCAACGAGAAAATCGGCTATAAGGTGCGCGAACACGCGCTCGCCAAGACGCCGCTGATGTTCGTCGTCGGCCGGCGCGAGGCGGACACCCGGACGGTGGCGATCCGCCGTTTGGGCGGCGAGGCGCAAGAAACGCTTGCGCTGGCCGAGGCCATCGCTAAAGTCAGCCAAGAGGCCAAGGTTCCCCAAGCCTGATGTAACCGACCGTACCTCCGGGAACATTCCGGAGCGTGGCCTTGTTCGGGTTCCGGCGCAACCGCCGGCGCGCGACCGAGGACGTTCCGGGAAGAGGTGGTTTGGCAGCAATGGAGAAGTCTCGATCGCTCGATACAATAGTGAATCCGCGCCGTCGAAAGACGGCCCGCGCGTTAATGATCAGATCGACACGGCGACAGTTCGACTGATCGACGCCCGCGGGGAAATGGTGGGCGTCGTCAGCATCCACCAGGGACTGCAAATGGCCTACGAGGCCGGCCTCGACCTGGTCGAGGTGTCGCCGAACGCCGATCCCCCGGTGTGCAAACTTCTCGATATCGGCAAATACAAATACGAGCTTCAGAAGAAGGCCAACGAGGCCCGCAAGAAGCAAAAAGTCATCGAAGGCCATGGTCCGCTTCATCGAGGAAGGCGACAAGGTCAAGGTGACGCTGCGCTATCGCGGCCGCGAAATGGTTCACCAGGAACTTGGCGTGCGCCTGCTCGACCGGATCAAGGCGGATCTCGTCGAGCTGGCCAAGATCGAGGCGGCGCCGCGCATGGAAGGCCGCCAGATGACTATGGTTCTGGCCCCCAAATAACCCTGTCAAAGGGCGCTGCCGGGATGTCGGGCGCAGTCTCGACGCCCGGCACGGGCGGCGATATCGAAGACGCGCATTCTTGCCAGCGTCGCCAGAAACTCCGTATACGACATTTTATTACCGGTCTTCGTTTTCCATCTTTCGCCGCGCGGGTTTCCGCGATATTAGTTGTATAAGGTATAGAAAACCCTCGTTAAACGATTGCAGCTAATGGTTTTAGCCATGTTTTTTAAAACAACCTATCCGGTTTGAGTAAGCCCGGAGACAGGCTGAATTACCTCGTAATTGCGATGGTTTGCCACCGAATAACGTTTGCTGGGTGCGACGGTAAAATTTACAATGCAAGCGCGATTTCGAGGCCCCGAATTGGGCTCGAAGAGGTAGAAGCAGAGGAATAGACAAATGCCCCGATTGAATCGCAAACACCGTGATAGCGAGGCCGCCGAAGGCGCCGATCCGGTCGACATCTATGTCGGCACGCGGGTTCGTCAACGACGGATGTTTCTTGGCGTGAGCCAGGAAAAACTTGCCAAGGCGCTCGGCATCTCTTTCCAGCAAGTGCAGAAATACGAACGTGGCACCAATCGCGTCTCCGCGAGCCGCCTGTTCGTGCTCAGCCGCTTTCTGGGCGTGCCGGTGTCGTGGTTTTTCGACGGCGCGCCGGAATCCAGCCAGGCCGTGGCCGCGGCGCGTAAATCGGCCGCCAAGGATGAGGGCAACACCAGCGACGATCCGATGACGACTAATGAAACGATCAAGCTGGTGCGCGCCTATTATCAGATCCCCGACCAGCGTGTACGGCGGCGGATCGTCAACATGATCCGTGCGGTCGGCGGCCAGCAGGCGGCCAAGCGCCGGTAGACCGGTCCGGTTTTAAGCTGGCGGCGCCTGACGCAAGGTGCCGGATGCCCCGGCGGGCTGCCGCCGGGGCGCTGGTTTCCCCGGCAGATGCCCCTCGGTCAGATAGCATCTTATTGTAAATCCTTGTCAATCCGCGGTCAGCCGGCCGGCGGAAGGGCCTTGCCATCCCCCAGCCACCCCGCTATAAACGCGGCCTTCCGCGAGCGGCCACGGCCGGGCCCCTTTGGGGCCTCGTTACGGGCATGCCCAACCGCTCCATCGCCCCTTCGGGGGCTAACCGACAGGAGACAAAAATGCCCAAGATGAAGACCAAGTCGAGCGCTAAAAAGCGCTTCAAGGTGACCGGCACCGGCAAGGTGATGGCGGCGCACGGCTCGAAGCGGCACAACCTGCGCAAGCGGCCGCAGAAGATGAAGCGCTCGGCGCGCGGCCTCAAGCAAATCACGCCAGGCCACGCCGCCAAGATCCTCAAGCAGTTTCTGCACGTCTAGGCGGGAGAACGAACCATGGCACGCGTCAAACGCGGCGTTACCGGCCGCGCCCGCCACAAAAAAGTTCTCGACATGGCCAAGGGCTATGTCGGGCGTTCCCACAACACGTTCCGTCCGGCGCTCGAGAGGGTCGAGAAGGCGCTGCGTTATGCCTATCGCGACCGGCGGGCGAAGAAGCGCGAGTTCCGCGCCTTGTGGATCCAGCGCATAAACGCCGGCGCCCGCGAACAAGGCCTGACCTATGGTAAGCTGATCAGCGGCCTCAAGAAGGCCGGCATCAACATCGACCGCAAGATGCTGGCCGATCTCGCGATCAGCGACCCCGATGGTTTTAAGGCCGTTGTCACCCAGGCCAAGTCCGCCCTCGGTTCCGCGTAAACGGCAAGCGCACAATCCGGAAATTTTAACGAGGGGGCCTGGCCTGGAATCGGCCGGGCCCCCTTTTTCCATTCGCTCACGGATATCGACGCATGAACGAACAGGTCGAACGGATACGCGAGGAAGCGGCGCATGCCATTGCCGCAGCGGCTAGCCCGGCGGCGCTCGAGGCGTTGCGCGTCTCGACGCTCGGCAAGAAAGGGCAGGTGACCGAGCTGATGAAGACCCTCGGCACATTGCCGCCCGATGCGCGCAAGAATGCCGGGGCCGAGCTCAACCGCTTAAAAGACGAACTCGCCGCCGCCATCGAAATGCGCGCCGCAGCGCTGGCCGGGGCCGAGCTCGATGCGCGCCTTGCGGCCGAGCGTCTCGATGTCACCCTGCCGCCGCGCCCCCACGCCGACGGCCGTATCCACCCGATCAGCCAGACGATCGACGAGATGGTGGCGATCTTCGGCGAGATGGGTTTCGTTGTCGCCGAGGGGCCGGATATCGAGGACGATTTTCACAACTTCACCGCCCTCAACCTCCCGCCCGAGCATCCGGCGCGCCAGTCGCACGATACGTTCTATCTCGCCGGGGCCGAAGCCGACATAGCACCCAAGCTTCTGCGCACCCACACCTCGCCGGTGCAGATCCGCACCATGATGACCGAGAAACCGCCGATCCGGATCGTCGTGCCGGGACGCACCTATCGCTGCGACTACGACGCCACCCACTCGCCCAATTTTCACCAGATCGAAGGGCTGGTCATCGACCGCACCAGCCATATGGGACATCTGAAGGGCTGCCTGATCGAGTTCGCGCGCGCCTATTTCGATATCCCCGAGCTGCCGGTGCGCTTCCGTCCCAGCTATTTTCCGTTCACCGAGCCGTCGGCCGAGATGGATATCGGCTGTTCGCGCGCCGGCGGCGAGCTCAGGATCGGCGCCGGCGGCGACTGGCTGGAGATTCTCGGCTGCGGCATGGTGCACCCCAAGGTGCTGGCCAATTGCGGCATCGATCCCAACGAATATCAGGGCTTTGCCTTCGGCATGGGGATCGAGCGCGTGACCATGCTCAAATACGGCATCCCCGATCTGCGGACGTTTTACGAGGCCGATCTGCGCTGGCTGCGGCATTACGGCTTCCTGTCGATCGATACGCCGAGCCTGACCGGCGGATTGTCGCGGTAGGGCGGGCGCAATGAAATTCACCCTCGGCTGGCTCAAGACCCATCTCGACACTGAGGCTCCGCTAGGTGCGGTCGTCGACAAGCTCACCGCTATCGGCCTCGAACTCGAGGGCGTCGAAGACCGCGCCGCCCGGCTCGCGCCGTTCATTGTCGGCCATGTCGTCGAGGCGAAGCCGCATCCCGACGCCGACCGGCTGCGGGTGTGCATCGTCGATACCGGCAAGGACAAGGTCCAGGTGGTTTGCGGCGCGCCCAACGCGCGCGCCGGGATGAAGGGCGTGTTCGCCGCCGCCGGCACGACCATTCCCGCCACCGGGACGGTGCTCAAGTCCGGCGCCATTCGCGGGCAAATGTCGAACGGCATGCTGTGCTCGGCGCGCGAGATGGGCCTCGGTGACGACCATGACGGCATCATCGATCTGCCGGCGGATGCGCCGGTCGGCCGGCCTTTCGCCCCCGTTCTCGGCCTCGACGATCCGGTGATCGATGTGGCGGTGACGCCGAACCGCGCCGATTGCCTCGGCGTGCGCGGCATTGCGCGCGATCTCGCCGCCGCCGGCCTCGGCACGCTAACGCCGCGCGCGGTCGAGCCCGTGCCGGGAAAATTCGAGAGCCAGATCGGCGTGCGCTTCGACTTCGCGCCCGATATCGAGAACGCCTGCCCGCTTTTTGTCGGCCGGGTAATCCGCGGGGTCAAGAACGGACCGTCGCCGAAATGGCTCCGGGACCGCCTCACCGCCATCGGACTGCGACCGATCTCGGCGCTGGTCGATGTGACCAATTTCATAACCCTCGATATCAACCGGCCGCTGCATGTCTTCGACGCATCGACCGTCGCCGGCTCGCTGGTCCTGCGGCTCGCCCAGCCGGGCGAAACGCTGCTCGCCCTCAACGGCAAGGAATATACGCTCGAAGGCGGCGAGACGGTGATCGCCGACGATGACGGCGTGCTGTCGCTGGGCGGCGTGATCGGCGGCGAATCCTCGGGCTGCACCGAGAAGACAACCGATGTGTTCGTCGAGGCGGCGCTGTTCGACCCGGTGCGCACCGCGACCACCGGCCGCGGTCATCAGATTCTGTCGGATGCACGCTATCGCTTCGAGCGCGGGCTCGATCCGGCGGCGGTGATCGAGGGCATGGAAGCTGCGACCCGGCTGATCCAGGAACTCTGCGGCGGCGAGGCGAGCGCGCTGGTGGTCACCGGCAAGGCGCCCGACTGGCGGCGCAGCTATGCCCTGCGGCCCGAGCGTATCCACGCCCTTGGCGGCGTCGATGTGCCGCTCGCCGATGCGATCGACATCCTCGGCAAGCTTGGCTTTACAGCCGCCCACGAGAACGGCGCGCTGGCGGTGACGCCGCCGTCATGGCGCGGCGACGTGCAGGGCGAGGCCGATCTCATCGAGGAAATCGTCCGCATCTGGGGTTACGACCGCATCCCGGCGATCCCCATGCCGCGCGAGACGGCCTTGTCGCGCCCGGCGATCACGCCGGCGCAACGCCGCGCCCGCGATGCCCGCCGGGCGCTGGCCGGCCTCGGGCTGGTCGAAGCGGTGACTTTTTCGTTCATGGCCAAGCGCCATGCGTCGCTGTTCGGCTGGTCCGATCCGCGTCTCGCGCTCGCCAACCCGATCAGCGCCGAGCTCGACGTCATGCGGCCGTCGATTTTGCCCAACCTGATCGCGGCGGCGCAACGCAGCGCCGATCGCGGCTTCCCCGATGCCGGCCTGTTCGAGGTCGGCCCCGCCTTTGCCGACGATACGCCGGCCGGCCAGTCGCTCGTCGCCTGCGCCTTGCGGGTCGGGCAGAACGGTCCCCGCCATTGGGGCGCCGACCCGCGCCCGGTCGATGCGCTCGACGCCAAGGGCGATGCGCTGGCCCTGCTCGCCGCGCTCGGGCTCAATATCGAGAATCTCCAGGTCGAGACGCCGGGGCCGGCGTGGTATCACCCCGGCCGCTCGGGCGTGATCAGGCTCGGACCCAAGACCGTGCTGGCGCAGTTCGGCGAGATCCATCCGCGCGTGCTCGCCGGCCTCGACACCAAGGGACCGGCAACGGGGTTCGAGCTGTTCCTCGACCGCCTGCCCGCGCCCAAGGCCAAGGCGTCGAAAGCCCGGTCGCTGCTCAAGCCCTCGCCGTTCCAGCCGGTCGAGCGCGATTTCGCTTTCGTTCTCGACGCCGCCGTGCCGGCCGACCAGGTGATCCGCGCCGTCCGGTCCGCCGGCAAGGATATGGGCGCCGGCGCGCAGATCGCCGCCGTCTCGGTGTTCGACGTATATCAGGGCAAGGGCGTGCCCGAGGGCAAGAAATCGCTCGCCATTTCGGTGCGTCTCCAGCCGACCGGCCGGACCCTCACCGACGCCGATATCGACCTTGCCGGGCAGAAGATCGTCGCCGCCGTCGCCAAGGCGACCGGGGCGAGCCTCAGGAGCTAGCTACCCGTTTGTCGCTTCTTGCAGAGAAAATATCTGCCGACTGACGGTCGCCGATTCGATGCAAGGAGGACTATGACCGTGCAGGCCGTCTTCCGAGCCCGCTGAAGAAGCGCAAGAGGTACCCATCTGGATCGATCGCGACGAACTGTCGATTGCCCAGTTCGCTTTGTTCGTGTCGATACCAGCGCTCTTCGAGCGGGATGAGAATAGTCAGGTCGGAACGTTGAACCTGGATATACAGGGCATCGACGTTCGAGACTGCGATCTGAAGATTCACCCCCCGGCCAAACGGGCGCTCAAGTGGGGCCGTGTGAAAGCGTCGGCCGGGGCCAGCCGCTTCTTCCAGCATGAGATGGGCGCCTTCCCGGATCAGATAGGCGAACTTCTCGTCCGGCCTCTGCACATGGATCGTGAACCCAAAAATCTCCACGTAAACGGCTAATGACCGTTCGAGATCGGCAACGCCAAGTTCGGGAATTAACGGGGGTGGATTAAAGGTCATTCGGCATCATAGCCGATACCCTGGCAGCGACTCACGCCGGCCTTTCTTTGGGCGATTCGGGCGGCTTCGGTCAAGAACGGCCAGTTTCCAGAACCAGGTTGGGCGTATTCTACGCCCTTATCTGGCCCTTGCCGCGCACGACGTATTTGTAGCTGGTCAGCTGCTCGGCCCCGACCGGCCCGCGCGGCGGCAGCCGCCCGGTTGAGATGCCGATCTCGGCCCCGAAGCCGAACTCGCCCCCGTCGCCGAACTGGGTCGAGGCGTTATGGAGCACGATGGCGCTGTCGATTTCGGCGAGAAAGCGCTCGGCGGCCTTGCCGTCGGCGGCGACGATGGCGTCGGTATGATGCGATCCGTAGCGATTGACATGGGCGATGGCGGCGTCCAGCCCGTCGACCAGCTTCACCGACAGGATGGCGTCGAGATATTCGGTCGACCAATCGGCCTCGCTCGCCGGTTTGACGCGCGGGTCCATGCGCTGCACGCCTTCGTCGCCGCGAATCTCGCAGCCGGCGTGGAGCAGGTCGTGGAGAATCGTCGGCAGATGGCTGACCGCCGCCGCGCGATCGACCAGCAGCGTTTCGGTCGCGCCGCAAACGCCGGGGCGACGCATCTTGGCGTTAAACGTTATGCTGCGTGCCATTTCGACGTCGGCGCTGGCATGGACATAAGTGTGGCACAGTCCTTCTAGATGGGCGATCATCGGCACTCGCGCCTCGCACATTACGCGCTCGATTAGCGATTTGCCGCCGCGCGGCACGACGACGTCGACGAATTCGTTCATGGTCAGCAAATGGCCGACCGCCGCCCGGTCGCGGGTGGGCACGAGCTGGATCGACGTTTCGGGCAGGTTGGCGGCGCGCAGGCCCGCCTGCAGGCAGGCGACGAGAACCTTCGACGACTCAAAACTCTCCGACCCGCCGCGCAGGATCGCGGCATTGCCCGATTTGAGGCACAGTCCGCCGGCGTCGGCGGTGACGTTCGGTCGCGCCTCATAAATGATCGCAACGACGCCGATGGGCACGCGCACCCGCGCGATGGTCAGGCCGTTGGGCCGCGTCCATTCCTCGGTCGTCGCGCCGACAGGGTCGGGCAGGGCGGCGACGTCCTCGAGGCTTCGCGCGATGCCGTCGATGCGCGATTTGTCGAGCATTACCCGATCGATGAATGCGGCCGTGGCGCCGGCCTTGGTCGCGGCGTCGAGGTCGAGCCGGTTGGCGGCGAGCAGGGGGTCGGTTTGGGCGCGGATTTCGACCGCGGCGACGGTCAGGGCGCGCACCTTGCTTTCGGGCGCAGCGGTGGCGAGATCGTGCGTCGCCGCGCGCGCCGCCGCGCCCATCTCGCGCATGACGCGGGCAAGATCGTCGGCGGGCTGCGGGCGCAATGTGGCGTTCATCCCTTGACCACCAGATCGTCGCGATGGATTACCTCGTCGCGACCACGATAGCCCAGAATCTGCGCGATTTCACCGCTCTTGTGGCCCTTGATGCGGTCAACGTCGGTCGACGAATAGGCCGAAAGGCCGCGCGCCACCTCTTTGCCGTCGGGACCCTTGACCACGACAAGGTCGCCGCGCTCGAACGCGCGCTCGACGCCGGCGATGCCGGCGGGCAGCAGGCTCTTGCCCTTGGTCAGCGCCGCGATCGCGCCGGCGTCGACGATAATCGCCCCGACCGGCTTCAGATGGCCGGCGATCCAGCGCTTGCGCGCCGTCTGCGGCGCGGCGGAAGGCAGGAACCATGTGCACGCGGCACCCTGGTCGAGGGCGGCCAGCGGATGCGGGCGTTTGCCGAGCGCAATCGCCATGCGGCAGCCGGCGCCGAGCGCAATCTTGGCGGCGGCGAGCTTGGTCACCATGCCGCCGGAGCTGTAACCCGGCGGCGCCTCGCCGGCCATCGCCTCGATCTCGGGCGTGACCTCGCGCACCTCGTCGATCCGCCGCGCGCCCTCGGCGCGGCGCGGATCGGCGGTGTAGAGCCCGTCGATATCCGACAGCAGGACGAGCGTATCGGCGCTGATCATCTGCGCCACGCGCGCGGCGAGACGGTCATTGTCGCCGAAGCGGATCTCGTCGGTCGCCACGGTGTCGTTCTCGTTGATCACCGGCACCGCGCCGAGCCTGAGCAGCTGGGCGATGGTCGAGCGCGCGTTGAGATGCCGGCGGCGCTGCTCGGTGTCTTCGGGGGTAAGCAGAATCTGCGCCACGGTGATGTCGTGGCGGGCAAGCGTTTCCTGCCAGGCATGGGCGAGGCGGATTTGTCCGGTCGCCGCAGCCGCCTGTTTCTCTTCGAGCTTGGGCGCCTTGCCGGTCAGGCCGAGATGCCGCCGGCCGACCGCGATCGCCCCCGACGAGACGATCAGCACGTCGCTGCCGCGCCGGCGCAACATGGCGACGTCGTCGGCGAGGCCGTCGAGCCAGTCGCGACGAATGGCGCCCGAGGTTTCGTCGACCAGCAGCGCCGACCCGATCTTGATGACGAGACGCTTCGCCCCGGCGAGCACGCCGGCCGCCGCCGCTTCGGCCGGGGCGCGGTTCACGACACGTCCTCCGCTGTCGCCGCTGCGTGCGCGGCGTCGGCCGCGCGGCGGGCGCGCACATGGGCGGCGAGCGCGCGCAAGACCTCGGTCACGCCGGCGCCCGAATGGCCGGACAGCGCCATCACCGCAGCGCCGGGCGAAAGTTTCCTGGCGACGCGAACGAGCGCCGCGCGCTTTTTCTTGATCGCTTCCGGCGTCAGGGCGTCGATCTTGTTAAGGCCAACGATCTCCGGCTTGTCCTCGACGCCTTTGCCATAAGTGGCAAGCTCCTTGCGCACGGTGCGATAGGCGGCGGCGATATCGTCCTGCGCGCCGTCGACGAGATGGAAGATCGCCCCGCAGCGCTCGACATGGCCGAGGAAACGGTGACCGAGGCCGCGCCCCTCGGACGCGCCTTCGATCAGGCCGGGCAGGTCGGCGACGACGAATTCCTCTTCGTCGACGCCGACGACGCCGAGCTGCGGCTTCAGCGTGGTGAACGGATAATCGGCGATCTTGGGCCGGGCGCGCGAGGTCGCGGCGAGAAACGTCGACTTGCCGGCATTGGGCAGGCCGACCAGGCCGATATCGGCGATCAGCTTGAGGCGCAGCCAGATCCAGCGTTCCTCGCCCGGCCAGCCGGGATCGGCGCGGCGCGGCGCCTGGTTGGTCGAGGATTTGTAATGCGTGTTGCCGAAGCCGCCGTCGCCGCCCTTGCACAGGAAGATCGTCTGGCCCGGTTCGGTCATGTCGGCGATCAGGGTCTCGTTGTCTTCCTCGAAGATCTGCGTGCCGACCGGCACCTTGAGCACGATGTCCTTGCCGCCGGCGCCGGTGCGGTTCTGGCCCGCCCCGTGACGGCCTTTATCGGCGCGGAAATGCTGCTGATAGCGGTAATCGATCAGGGTATTGAGATTGGCCACGGCGACGACGATGACGTCGCCGCCGCGCCCGCCGTCGCCGCCGTCAGGGCCGCCATACTCGATGAATTTCTCGCGCCGAAAGCCGACGCAGCCGGCCCCGCCGTCGCCCGACTGAACGTAAATCTTGGCTTGATCGAGAAACTTCATGGCGGGTCGGCCGATACGGGCTGGACGCTAGGTTGCGGACAAACGAAAAGGGGGAACGGATGACCGTTCCCCCTTTGCAATCCGTTTGCCGGCGTTGAGGAACGGTTACTCGGCGGCCGTTGCCGGGGCCGGGGTCTCCGCTGCCGGTTCGATCGACACAGTCGTGCGCTTGCCGCCCTTGGCGAAGCGGACGCGACCGGCCTTGAGGGCGAACAGCGTGTGATCGCGGCCCATGCCGACCTTGGGCCCAGGATGATAGGTCGTGCCGCGCTGGCAGACGATGATGTTGCCGGCGAGCACGAGCTCGTCGCCGTAACGCTTGACGCCGAGGCGCCGGCCGATCGAATCGCGGCCGTTGCGCGAGGAGCCGCCTGCTTTTTTGTGTGCCATGGCTCTTACTCCGCTTTCTTGGCCTTCGCCGCTTTGGGCTTCGCCTTTGCCGCCGCCTTCTTGGCGGCGGGCTTGGCCGGCGCCTTGGCCACCTTCGCCGCCGGCTTGGCAATCTCGGCCGGCGCTTCGGCCGGCCCGGGCTTCTCGCCGTCGGTGTAGATGCCGGCGATGCGCAGCACCGTTTCGAACTGGCGATGACCGTTCTTGCGCCGGTAGTTCTGGCGGCGCTTCTTCTTGAAGACGAGGATCTTGTCGCCCTTGCCCTGGTTCAGGACAGTGGCGGTGACCAGCGCCCCCGCGATAACCGGCGTGCCGATCTGCCGCTTGGCGGTATCGCCGACCATCAGCACCTGGTCGAACTCGACCCGCGTGCCGACCGTGGCCGGAAGTTTTTCGACGACGATAACGTCGTTCTTGGCGACCTTGTATTGCTTGCCGCCGGTCTTGATGACTGCGTACATGACCCGTGCCGTTCGCCGGAATAAAAACATGCCGCGGCGCCCTGGCTTCTCGTCCTGGGCGGCTGCGGCGAAGAGCCGGCACTATAGCCACCCCGTGTCGCCTGTCAAGGCTTTTGGGCGGCCCCGGAATCCAGCTTAACCTCTAGTGAAGAAAGCGAAATTCCTGGGTAGCCGGGCGCTCGCGCTCGATGCCGAGGACGGCGAGCCGGCCGGTCCGGGCATTGGCCTCGACGGCCAGCCGGGTCTTCGGGTTGAGGAGCGGCGGCGCGAGCCAGGCAAAATCGGCGAGCGGCGCGTCGCGGATGGTGGCCATGGTTGCCATGCGCTCGGCGTTATCCTGTCCGCGCGGCCGGCCGAAACGGGCCGACAGCCATTGATTGGCGCACACACCCGGCCGTCGGCGGCGGCCCCTTCGGTGATGCGGGTGCGGTCGGCGAAGCGTTCGATGATACAACCCTCGGCCGGTTCGACTCCGCTCAGGGTAAAGAGGACCGGCATGGCGAGCGGCGTTTGGGCCAGCATCGCCTTCGCCTCGGCATAGTCGCGCGCCGTCTCGAAAACCCGGCGCATGAGATGCGCCGGCGGCAGCTCGCGGCTGTGCCAGACCGCGATGCGGTTCTTCGTCCAGTCGCCGACCAGGGTGAGGCCGTGGCGCGCCATCGGCGCCTGGTTGATCGCGGCGGAAAAGCGCCCCGGGGCCATGGCGGTCAGCACGCCGACGGAGCCGGGCCAGGTGACGTTGTAATAAGGACCATGCGCGCCGGCCTGGCGGGCGACGACGACATGCCGGCCGAGACCGTCGAGCGGCCAGTCGAGAACGCGCAGCATCCGGCTGCCCTGGCCCGAGGGATCGGGGGCGGCGCCGGTCGTACAACCCCATTCATAGCTGAGATTGAGCAGCACCGCGCCCGGATGGCCGATGGCGCGGGCGACGTCGAGGATTTCGGCGCGGAACGGATTGGCCGCGCGTTCGAGCCAGGTGCGGCTCAACCGGTCGCCGAGGCGGAGCACGATCCGGCCGTGCCGCCGCCGGCCGGCGGCGAGCAGCGCCTGCGCCCGCGCCCGCTCGCGGTCGAGCAGCGCCAGCGGCCCGCCCGCGCCGAGATCGATCAGCGGGATTTCGGCCAGTTTTTCAGCGGTATGGGCCATGGCCCTTAATGTGGGCCATCGGTCGCGGCCGGACAAGATCGCAAAAAGAGGGATACCGGCCGGGGTCTTGCGATGGCCGGCGGCCTCGGTT
>JACQAF010000041.1 GCA_016195145.1 Rhodospirillales bacterium | reverse complement strand
CGGCCGAAGCGCTGCTTGGCGGCCCGGTCTACCATTATCAATCCAAGCTGACTGCCAAGAGCCCATATGTCGGCGGGGCGTGGGAATGGCACCAGGATTACGGCTACTGGTATTACAATGGCTGCCTGTTTCCCGACATGTTCAGCACGATGATCGCCCTCGACCGCGCGACGGCGGAAAACGGCTGCCTGCAGGTCGTCAAGGGCTCGCACAAGCTCGGCCGGATCGATCATGTGCCGCTAACGCCGGGACAAAACGAAGTCGATCCGGCGCGGATGAAACATATTCTGGAGCGGCTGGAGATCGTCCATTGCGAGCTGGAGCCGGGCGATACGCTGTTCTTTCACGCCAACACCATTCACCGCTCCGACCAGAACCGCTCGCCCAACCGGCGCTGGACCCTTCTGATTTGCTACAACCTGGTCAGCAACGACGCATTCAAGAAAGAAGACGACCGTTATTACGTGCCGCTGGACAAGGTGCCGGACGGGGCGATCAAGGTCGCCGGCCTCAAATTTGCGACCGGCGACAAGGAGCACTTCACCAGCCGCCCGTTCGTACCCGAGCTGACCAAGGCGACGCACAAGGTTTCCTGAAGCCCGGCGGCAAAATGCGCCTTTTCCCGCGGGCCGGCGATACAGGACGGACCGAATCGCGCTAAGCATCGGCGATGGAATGGACGGATCAGGGCATTGTGCTTCTCCGCCGGCGGCACGGCGAGACGGCGGCGATCGTTGTGCTGCTGACCCGCGAGCACGGGCGGCATCTCGGCCTGGTGCGCGGCGGGGCTGGGCGGCGGGCCGGCGGCGTTTACCAGCCGGGCAATCTGGTGGGCGCGCGGTGGCGGGCGCGGCTGGCCGAGCATCTCGGCTCCTATAGCTGCGAATTGACCGAAGCGATTGCCGCCCGCTTCATGGACGACGCCTTGCGCCTCGATGCGCTCGCCGCGTGTTGCGCCCTGCTCGACGTGGCGCTCCCTGAGCGCGAGGCGCACACAACGTTGTACGACACGACGCTCGACCTCCTGCGTGGCCTGGCCGGACCCGACTGGCCGGCCGCCTATGTGCGGTGGGAGTGCAAGTGCCTCGCCGGTCTCGGCTTCGGGCTCGATCTCGAATCCTGCGCCGCGACCGGCGAGACCGAAAACCTTGCCTATGTTTCGCCGCGCTCGGGCCGCGCCGTCGGCCGCACGGCCGGGGCGCCCTATGCCGACCGGCTTTTGCGCCTGCCGACCTTTCTTGCCGATCCGGCGGCCGGGCCGCCCGACGCGGCAGATGTTCGCGACGGGTTGGCGATCACCGGGCACTTTCTCGATGGCCATGTGCTGGCGCCGCATGACCGCAAGATGCCGGCGGCGCGCACGCGATTTGTTGATCGCTGGCGGCGTTCGGCTACCATGCCTAGTCGCTAACCAAGGATTCGCCGTATGGCCGTCAAAACCGCCGCCGCCGCCGAACTGCGCCCCGTGCCGCTAGCCGAGGCGTTGGGCGAGCGTTATCTGTCCTACGCGTTGTCGACCATCATGGCGCGCTCGCTTCCCGATGTGCGCGACGGCCTGAAGCCGGTCCACCGGCGTCTGCTCTATGCGATGTATCAACTTAAGCTCGACCCGGCCTCGGGCTTCAAGAAATGCGCCCGCGTGGTCGGCGATGTGATGGGCAAATACCACCCGCATGGCGACGCTGCCATCTACGATGCGATGGTGCGCATGGCGCAGAATTTCTCGATGCGCCAGATGTTGATCGACGGACAAGGCAATTTCGGCAATATCGACGGCGATAACGCCGCGGCCATGCGCTATACCGAGGCGCGCCTGACCGACGTTTCCCAGGCATTGCTCGAGGGCATCGACGAGGACGCTGTCGATTTTCGCCCGACCTATGACGGCGAGGGCGAAGAGCCGGTCGTCATGCCGGCGAATTTCCCCAATCTGCTCGCCAACGGCGCCGCCGGCATCGCGGTCGGCATGGCGACCAGCGTGCCGCCGCACAATGTCGGCGAAATCTGCATTGCCTTGCTCCACCTGATCAAGTTTCCCAAGGCGCATATATCGAAACTGGTCGAACTGATGCCGGGCCCCGATTTTCCGACCGGCGGCATGCTCGTCGAATCCCCCGAGGCGATCGTCGCAGCCTATTCGAGCGGCCGCGGCAGCTTCCGCACCCGCGCCAGATGGGCAGTCGAGAAGCTCGGCGTCGGCCAGTACCAGGTGGTGGTGAACGAAATTCCGTACCAGGTGCAAAAATCGCGCCTGATCGAAAAAATCGCCGAGCTGCTGGCCGCCAAGAAGCTAACGCTGCTCGCCGACGTGCGCGACGAATCGACCGAAGACGTGCGCCTCGTACTCGAACCCAAGAGCCGCAACGTCGATCCCAAGGTGCTGATGGAATCGCTGTTCCGCCAGACCGAGCTGGAAGCGCGCTTCCCGCTTAACATGAACGTGCTCGACGCCGACAATGTGCCGCGAGTGATGAATCTGCGCGAAGTGCTGCAGGCCTTCCTCGACCACCGGCATGTGGTGCTGAAGCGGCGGAGCAAGTTCCGGCTCGGCAACATCGAGCGGCGGCTGGAGATCCTCGACGGTTATCTGATCGCCTATCTCAATCTCGACGCGGTCATCCGCATCGTCCGCAAGGAGGACGATCCGAAATCAGTGATGATGCGCAAGTGGAAGCTGACCGACATGCAGGCCGAGGCGATTCTCAATATGCGCCTGCGCGCCCTGCGCAAGCTCGAGGAAATCGAGATCAAGCGTGAACACGACAAGCTCTCGGCCGAGCGCAAGGAGCTCAACCGGCTGCTCAAGGACGAAGACAGACGCTGGCAGGCGATCGCCGCCGAGATCGCGGCTATCCGCAAGCGTTTCGGCGAAAAGACCGGGTTCGGGCGGCGGCGGACCGAGATCGCCGACGCGCCGGCGGAGGTCGCGGTGCCGGTTGAAGCGCTGATCGAACGTGAGCCGTTGACCGTGGTGTGCTCAATCAAAGGCTGGGTACGGGCGTTCAAGGGCCATGTCGACGATCTGTCCGAAGTCAAATACAAGGAAGGCGACGGGCCCAAATTCGCGATCAAGGCGGAGAGCACCGACAAGCTGCTGGTCTTCGCCAGCAATGGGCGCTTTTACATGGTGCCGTGCGATGGACTGCCGCGCGCGCGCGGCGACGGCGAACCGCTCAAGCTGATGGTCGACATGGGCGAGGCCGATATCGTGCAGATGCTGGTCCACAAACCGGACCGAAAATTGCTGGTCGTCTCCAGTGACGGGCGCGGTTTTATTGTGCCCGAGGCGGAAGTCGTCGCCCAGACCCGGGCAGGCAAGCAGGCACTCAATCTGGGCGAGGGGGCCGAGGCCCGGGTATGTACGCCAGTCGAGGGCGATACGGTTGCAGTGCTTGGCGAGAACCGTAAGTTACTTTGTTTCAAAATTGCTGAGCTGCCGGAAATGAACCGTGGCCGGGGGGTTATTCTCCAGCGCTATAAACAAGGCGGACTGGCAGACGTTAAAGTGTTCAGCCTATCCGAAGGCCTTTCCTGGCGCAGCGGTGCCGGGGTAAGGACCGAAACCAATCTGCGCGACTGGATCGGTCAACGTTCCCAAGCTGGGCGGTTGCCGCCGGCGGGGTTTACACGCGCGAACCGGTTTACTTGAGACGCAGTCAAGGTTATAAGCCGGGGTAATTTTGTGTCGCGAGCCGTGCGGGGAGGCTATTAGGGGCAATGTACAGCACAGGAAACGCTCATATTTATGAGCCAATTGTCGATCGTTTATGGCCGTCTTCCGACCGGACTGGGGTCCGTTATGCCATCCTGATGATTGTCGGCAGTTTGCTGTTGGCCGCTTCGGCCAAGGCGCAGTTGCCGATGTTCTGGTGCAAGGCGCGCTCGGTCTGCCGGTCTTCGCCGGCACGCCGGAAAAGGGCATCGGCCTCGCCTATATGATGGGTCCGACTGGCGGCTATCTCGCCGGGTTCCTCATCGCCGCCGCGACGATGGGCTGGCTGGCCGAACGCGGCTGGGACCGGAGCCTGATCAAGGCGGTGATGGCCATGACGCTCGGAACGGCGCTGCTGTTCATCCCCGGCGTCGCGTGGTTGGCGACGTTTTTCGGCCTGCAAAAGGCGATTGCGGTCGGCCTCACGCCGTTTCTCCTTGGCTCGGTTCTCAAGCTGGCGCTCGCGGCGGCGATGTTGCCGCTTGCCTGGCGCGCGATCGAGCGGCAGGGCGAATAATCCATTTCATTCCCGTACAGACCGATAACTGGCAACCGGAACGGACGCGACCGACTGAACGCGCGTATCGGACAAGCAAGAAAACACGATGAGCGATGACAATGCGGGGAGGCAGTAAGGCTGGCAGTCCCGCGCCAGCCGCGTAAAGCAGGGGCTTTGGTGTACTTCCGCGCGGCTGCGAAGCGCGGGCAATGCTTTGTAAAAGAATATCCGCACAAAAACACGTGCGGGCAGCGCGCTTCCTTTATGGGAAGTCTGGCAGGGAGGAGGGTGTGCCTTGGGCTTGTTGCTGACGTTTAGCCGTCTGATCGACGGGCTAAACAATCTTGTTGGCCGCGCGGTCTACTGGCTGGTGCTGCT
>JACQAF010000008.1 GCA_016195145.1 Rhodospirillales bacterium | reverse complement strand
GCCCCGTCGCGCGTCGCCCAGTCCCAGTCGGGATAGAGGTCGAATAGCGGCCGATGGGCGAGCACGACGATCGACTGTTCGCGGTCGAGCTGCTTCAGGTCGGCGCGCAGCCAATCGATCTGCGCCTCGCCGATCGTGGCGCCCGGATCGGATACGTTGTCGATGGCGATGAAATGCACGCCCTTGTGATCGAAGGTGTAGTTGAGCTTGCCGAAGAATTCCCCGTAGGCGGCGCCCCGGTCGATGGCGGCGTCGTGTTCGCCGGGCATGAAGCGCACATTCTTCACCTTGAGGCCGGCGGCGATGTCGCGGAATTCGGCCAGGCGCCGGCGGCGTTCCTGCGGATCGTCGGTGGTGTGAGTAAGATCGCCGGTGAAGACGACGAAATCGGGCTGCCGGTCGAGGGCGTTCACCGCCGCGACCGCCCGTTGCAAGGTGGTGGCGGCTTCGGGGTTGACCTTGGGGCCGCTAAAGCCCCAATGGGTGTCGGTCAGCTGGACGAAGAAGAAATCCTGCTGGACGGCGGCCTGCCCGCGGCCCGGCGCGAAACCGAGGCCCGAGGCGAAGACGACGCCCCCCAGACCGGCCAGTTTCATGAAATCCCTGCGATCGAATCCGCCATCCATGTCTTCCTCCCTAAAACGGTTGCGATAGGGGGAATACCGACAAGCGGGACCGGAAATTCCGGAAGAATTTTCGTTATGGCGGGAATAAAAGGCGCGCCGGCCGGGTATAAACTATCCTCACGGCGGACTAACCCGGGAGATACGCGCCAGTGAGCGACCCAACCAGGACCAGGCGCTTCGAGCGGCTGGCGTTGCCGCATCTCGACGGCGCCTACAATCTGGCGCGCTGGCTGACACGCAACGATCACGACGCCGAAGACGTGGTGCAGGAGGCATATCTGCGGGCGTTCAAATACTTCGAAAGCTTTCGCGAGGGCAGTTTCCGCACCTGGCTGCTCAGCATCGTGCGCAACGCTTGTTACGACTGGCTGCGGCGGAACCGCCCGCACGAGATGGTTTCGGGGCTGGACGATTTTCCTACCGCGAGATCGCCGACATCGCCGCCATCCCCGTCGGCACGGTCATGTCGCGGCTGGCCCGGGCGCGCAAGCTTCTCGAACGGGCCGGCGCGCGCCGTTCGGAAAAGGATGACTGACATGGATTGCACAGAGGCCGGCGCCCTGACCGGCCGCTATATCGATGGCGAGCTTGACGCGGCGACGCGCGACCGGGTCGATGCCCATCTCGCCGGCTGCGCCGCCTGTCGCGAGCAATACGACGCCGCGCGCAACCTCGGGGTTCGGGTTCGCCGCCAGGCGCAGCGTTTCGCCGCCCCCGCCCATCTGGCGGCGCGCATCGCCGCGGCGCTCGATGCCCAGGCGGCGACGGGGGCGCGGCCGCGGTTTACGGCATGGCGGCAATTGGGGCTGGCCGCCTCGTTCGTCCTGGCGATGGTCTTTTCGTCGGGGCTGACCTGGCTGGTCGCCGATACCGGTCGCACCGACCGGCTGGCCGACCAGGTGGTAGCGAGCCATGTCCGCTCCCTGATGGTCGAGCACCTCACCGATGTCGCCTCGTCCGACCAGCATACGGTAAAACCATGGTTCGCCGGCCGGCTCGATCTGTCGCCGCCGGTGCGCGACCTGACGGTGTTCGGCTATCCGCTGGTTGGCGGGCGGCTCGATTATCTCGACGGGCGGCCGGTTGCGGCCCTCGTCTATCGCCATCGGCAGCATCCGATCAACCTGTTTGTCTGGCCGGCGGGGGGATCGGCGGGCGTCTTCGCGCCCGCCGTGCGGCAGGGATACAATCTGCGCAGCTGGCGCGATGGCGGGATAACGTTCTGGGCGGTTTCCGATCTCAACCCGGCCGATCTCGAAAAATTCGAACTGATTGTGCGCAGTCAAAGCGACTGACCGGCGGGACAGATAATCGACCGGCGCCGGCCGATCGCCGCTGGCGGGCGGCGGGCAGCGCGTCTAGAATCGCCTGCCGATTCGTTCGCATTGCCGGAAACACCGCCGCCGATGAATGCCTGGTTCGATTCTTTGCGTGTCTATCGCGAGCCGCGCCTGCTCGCGGTGCTGTTCATGGGATTTTCCAGCGGCCTGCCCCTGCCGCTGACCTTCGGCACGCTGTCGTTCTGGCTGGCCGAGGTCGGCGTGTCGCGCACCGAGATCGGGCTGTTCGCGCTGGTCGGCATTTCCTACAGCTTCAAGTTCGTGTGGTCGCCGCTGATCGACCGGCTGCCTTTGCCATGGGCGACGCGCGCGCTCGGCCGGCGGCGGGGCTGGTTGATCGTCATCCAGATTCTCCTGGCGCTCGCCATCATGGCCCTGGGGGCGACCGACCCGCGCACGGAAGTTGGGCTGACGGCGCTGGCCGCCGTATTCGTCGCCTTCCTGTCGGCGAGCCAGGATATCGTCATCGACGCCTACCGGATCGAACTGCTCAAGCCCGAAGAACAGGGCGCCGGCGCGGCGGCGACGCAATGGGGCTATCGCTTCGGCATGATGGCCGCTTCGGCGGGCGCGCTCTATGTCGCCGACTACGCGGCGGGGTTCGGCGGCTGGTCGGTTGCCTACATGGTCATGGCGCTGCTCATGGGCGTGGGCATGGTGACAGTGCTGCTGACCGTCGAGCCGGCCGGATCGATCGCTGCGCTTGCGCCGCCGCCAGGGGAAACTGCGGCCGATCGGACGCTCGCCTGGATCAACGGCGCGGTGATCGCGCCCTTTGCTGATTTCATCACACGG
This sequence comes from Rhodospirillales bacterium, assembly GCA_016195145.1. Lineage (GTDB taxonomy): Bacteria > Pseudomonadota > Alphaproteobacteria > CACIAM-22H2 > CACIAM-22H2 > JACQAF01. The sequence goes on along the minus strand of JACQAF010000008.1, from coordinate 1,025 downwards.
CCCGGCTGGCTCGGCGTCATCGTATTTATCGTCCTCTACAAATTCGGCGACGCATTGGCCGGCGTGATGGCCAACCCGTTTTACGTCGCCATGGGGTTCTCCAAGATCGAGGTCGCCAATATCAGCAAGGTCTTCGGCGTTTTCGCGACGCTTGCCGGGCTTGCCGCCGGCGGGCTCGCCGTTTATCGCCTTGGGCTATATCGCAGCCTTCTGGTCTGCGGCATCCTGCAGGCCGTCTCCAATCTCATGTATGTGGCGCAAAGCTTCGCCGGCCACGATCCGTGGATGCTGACCCTCACCATCTTCATCGAAAACTTCACTGGCGGCATGGGCTCGGCCGCGTTCGTCGCCTATCTGTCGAGCCTGTGCAACATTGCCTTCACCGCGACGCAATACGCGCTGCTATCGTCCCTCGCCACCGTCGGGCGGACGACGCTATCGGCCTCCGGCGGCTTCCTCGCCGACCAGCTCGACTGGGCGATCTTTTTTACCCTGACCACCGTCGCCGCGGTGCCGGGGGTGCTGATGATCCTGTGGCTGATGCGGCGCTTCCCGTTGCCGGCCGCCGGCGCCGCCCGGAAACCGGCATTGGCGCTCGACGATTAGGCAAGCAGCCGGTCGATCGCCGCGGCGACCGCCGACACCGGAATGGCCTCCATCGCCGCACCGCCGAAATCCTGCGCCCTGACGATGGCGGGGCGCCGGGCGAGGGGCGCGAATTTTTCCGGCCGCGTCGGTCCGAACAGCGAAACCAGCGGCGCGCCCCCGGCGGCGAGCATGTGTCCGCCGCCGCTGTCGTTGGCGACGGCGGCCTTGAACTGCGCGGTCAGCGCGATGGTCAGCAGCGGCCCGGGATCGGTGCCGGCCTCGATCGCGTCCTGCAACGGGAATAATGAGCCCGGCAATGCCGCTTGCAGCTCGGCCGCCCATTCATCCTCCTCGGGGCCGAGGATGAAGACCGGCACGCGGCCTTTCGCGCCCTCGCCGCGCGCCAGCTCGATGAATTTCGCCAGCGGCCAGCATTT
>JACQAF010000085.1 GCA_016195145.1 Rhodospirillales bacterium | reverse complement strand
GAAGCCGTCCCACCCCGCGCCAGCGGGCAGCAAAAAAAGGTCTTCGCGCGGTAAAATCGCCTCGGGCCGCCCGCAAGAAAAAACCCTGATCGGCGATATCCGCTGGCGCGGCAAAAGGCGTCGGCCGTCCCCGGAATTTTTATCGAGCCGCGAGGGGGGATTGCAAGCCCCGCCAATCGCGGGCAGCGTAGACATCGCCGGCTCGGACCGATTGGCAGCACCGGGATTGGCGCACGCGGCTTCGGGCGCAGGGGGACAGGGGGGATGAATATCGACAAGGTCAAAGAAAAGCTGGTCTATGCCTGCCGCATCCTTGCGCTCGAGGGGCAGGGGGATCACATCTGGGGCCATGTGACGGTGCGCGTGCCCGGGCGGCCCGAGCTTCTGTTCATGAAGCCGGCGACGATCGGCCTGGAAGAAATCGGTCCTGACGACGTGATTACCGTCAATCTCGATGGCGAGAAGGTCGAAGGCCGCTTGCCGCGCCATATCGAGGTGTTTATCCATACCGAAGTGATGCGGGCGCGGCCCGACGTGACGGCCGTCGTGCACACTCATCCGCCGCATGCGGTTGCGTTCGGCGCGCTGGGGCGGCCGCTTCTGCCGGTCGGCCATGACGGCGCGATTTTCTGCGACGGGCTGCCGGTTTTCTCGGAGACGACCGACCTGATCACCGATGGCGCGCGCGGCGAGGCGGTGGCGCGGACCCTCGGCCGGCATGACGGCATGCTGATGCGCAACCACGGCATCGTCACCGCGGCGGACAATATCGAAGAAGCGGTGATGAAGGCGCTGTTCCTCGAACGGGCGTGCAAGACGCAGCTCCTGTGCGAGCCATGCGGCGGCCCCCGGCATGTCACGCCGCCCGACGAGGCGAAAGTCAAGCAGCAACGGCTGCTGCATGAAAGCCAGGTCGGCGCCGCCTTCAGGTATTTCGTGCGTCGCATCGGCCCGCTCGCCCGCGAGCCATAGGCCGGCCGGGCGCACGGGAAGGCAGCATTGACAGGACGCAAGCATCCGGTCGACCATCTTCGTTAACGGCCAGCCGGAGGAGCCATCATGCGCCGCAAGAAGCCCGAAGACCTGCGTAGCCACCGCTGGTACGGCGTCGACAATCTGCGCGCCTTCGGCCATCGCTCGCGGACCAAGCAGATGGGTTTCGCCAGCGAGGATTACGCCGGCAAGCCGATCATCGCCATCGTCAATACCTGGAGCGAGATGAACCCGTGCCACGCCCATTTCCGCCTGCGCGCGGACGAGGTGAAGCGCGGGGTATGGCAGGCGGGCGGGTTTCCGGTCGAGCTGCCGGCGATCTCGCTCGGCGAACCGCTGATGAAGCCGACCACCATGCTCTATCGCAACCTTCTGGCGATGGAGACCGAGGAATTGCTGCGCGCCAACCCGATCGACGGGGCGGTGCTGCTCGGCGGCTGCGACAAGACGGTGCCGGCGATGATCATGGGTGCGGCGAGCATGAACCTGCCGGCGATCTTCGTGCCGGCGGGGCCGATGCTGCGCGGCAACTGGCGCGGGGCGGTGCTGGGCAGCGGCAGCGACGTGTGGAAATACTGGGCCGAGAAGCGCGCCGGCAACCTCGACGACGAAGCCTGGGGCGAGATCGAGGACGGCATCGCGCGCTCCTACGGCACGTGCATGACCATGGGCACGGCCTCGACCATGGCCTCGGCGGTCGAGGCGCTGGGCATGACCCTGCCCGGGGCGTCCTCGATCCCGGCCGCCGATTCCAACCATTCGCGCATGGCGACGGCGGCCGGCCGGCGTATCGTCGAGATGGTGTGGGAAGACCTCAAGCCGACCGACATCATGACCGGCGCGGCCTTCGAGAACGCGGTCACCGTCGCCATGGCGCTGGGCGGCTCGACCAACTCGATCATCCATCTCATCGCCATGGCCGGGCGGGCGGGGGCGAAGCTCGATCTCGACCGGTTCGACGCGCTGTCGCGGCGCACGCCGGTGATCGCCAATCTCCGCCCCTCGGGCAAGTACCTGATGGAGGATTTCTATTACGCCGGCGGCCTGCGCGCGGCGATGGCGCGGATCGCCGATCTGCTCCATCTCGGCTGCGTCACCGCCAACGGTCAGACGCTTGGCGTCAATATCGACGGCGCCGAGGTTTATAACGACGATGTCGTGCTGCCGCGCGAGCGGCCACTGTCGCAAGAGGGCGGGCTTGCCGTGCTGCGCGGCAACCTGGCACCCGACGGGGCGGTGATCAAGCATACGGCGGCCGACCCGAAGCTGCTCAAACATGCCGGGCCGGCGATGGTGTTCCGCGATTACAACGACATGGCGGCGCGCATCGACGATCCCAACCTGCCGGTGACGCCTGAATCGGTTCTGGTGTTGCAGAACGCCGGGCCGCTCGGCGGTCCCGGCATGCCCGAATGGGGCATGCTGCCCGTGCCGCAGAAATTGCTGCGTCAGGGGGTGCGCGACATGGTGCGGATTTCGGACGCGCGGATGAGCGGCACCAGCTATGGCACCTGCGTCCTGCATGTTGCGCCGGAATCCTTCATCGGCGGGCCGCTGGGCTTGGTTCAGACCGGCGACATCATCGAGCTCGATACCCCCGCCCGAGGCCTGACATTGCGCGTGCCCGACGCCGAGCTTGCCCGGCGGCGCGCGGCGTGGATTCCCCCCAAAGTGATATATCCCCGCGGTTTTGGCTTGTTGCATGCGCGCCATGTGACCCAGGCCGACAAGGGGTGCGATTTCGATTTTCTTCATGGCGGCAGTGTCGTACCGGAGCCGGAAATCCACTGAATCCCGGCCGGGCGCGAGGGTTCGGGCGGGAGGCCCATGTCGGATGGCCGAACGGGATGGCCCAAGCCGGATGGGACGCGGGCCGCCCGGATATGGTTTACTAGCCCATCCGCCGGCCCCGCGCGGGGCCGGCCGAAAATAGATGAAAGCGGGAGGAAACGCAGATGAACCGAACCTTTATGACGACCCTGCTCGGCGTAACGGCGATCATCGGCCTTGCGGCCGCGTCGCCGGCGGCCTCGGCAGCCGAAGCTTACCGGATGATGACCGGGCCGCAGGGCGGCTCGTGGGTGCCGCTGGGCGGCGCGCTCAAGGACATGTGGGAAAAGGCGCTGCCGGGCGTGTCGGTGCAGGCCCTGCCGGGCGCCGGCATCGCCAATGTGCGCGGCATCGAGGAAGGCAAGGCCGAAATCGGTTTCGGCAACAGCATCACGACCGTCGACGCCGTCGAGGGGGCCGAGCCGTTCAAGTCGCCGCACAAGAACGTGTGCAATATCGCGACCCTTTATCCGCAATATTTCCAGGTCGTGGTTCCGGCCGATGGCGGGATCAACTCGATCAAGGACCTCAAGGGCAAGTCGATCACCACCCAGCCGCGCGGCAACACCGGCGAGATGATCACCCAGCAACTGCTGAAGGTGAACGGGCTCAGCTATAACGACGTCAAGGTCAGCTTCGTGTCCTACACCGATTCGGTTTCGCAGATGAAGGACGGACACGCTCAGGCTTTCTCGCTTGGCACGACGGTGCCGGCGGGCGCGATCATGGACCTCGCCGCCGGGCGCGACATCAAGCTTCTCGACCTGTCGAGCAATCTCGACGGGATGCGCAAGCTCAATCCCGGCTACAACCTGGTCACCGTGCCGGCGGGAACCTATCCCAAGCAGGCGGGCGACGTGAAGGTGATCGGCTATGCGACGCATATCGTCGCCGGCTGCAAACTGCCGACCGATACGGTCTATACGATGACCAAGACGATGGCGGCCAACGTCTCGGCCATGGCGGCGGTGAACAAGGCGATGGCCAAGCTGACGGTCCAGGAAATGGCGCAGGATATCGGCGTGCCGTTCCATCCCGGCGCGGCGAAGTTCTACAAGGAGTCCGGCGTCAAGATGTAATCCCTGTCCGGGGCGGCGTGCGCCGCCGCCCCGGCGATTTCCCGCGCAGCCCATCCGGGCGTTCATTCATGCGTCAATTGCGATGAAGCTCGATCTGAGCCACGCTGGCATCGTCCGTTCGGTTACGGGCGCGCTCGGCATCGCCATGTCGCTTTACCATATGTGGGCCATCGCTGTCGGCACGCCCGAGGCGATCATCTTCCGCGGAACCCACCTCCTGTTCGCGATGTCGCTGGTGTTTCTGATGTTCCCGCGCCAGGCGGCCCGCGCCGGACAGCCGCCCTCGTTCCTCGACTATGCGTTGCTCGTCGCCGGCGTGGCGCCGATTCTCTATCTGTTCATCAATTACGACTACGTCGTCACCCGCATCTATTACATCGACGACCTTAGCCTCGCCGACATGACGTTCGCCGTCGTGCTCATCCTCGTCGTCGTCGAGGGGACGCGCCGCATCATCGGCATGGCGTTGCCGGTCACCGCCTTCGTATTTCTCGGCTACGGCATTGCGATCGCCGGAGTCGAGCCGATGCGGATTCTCGATCAACTGTTCATGACCACCGAGGGCATCTTCGGCATCCCGCTCAGCGTGTCGGCGACCTACGTCATGATCTTCGTGCTGTTCGGTAGCTTCATGGAGCGCACCGGCACCGGCGCGCTGTTCATGGATTTCGCCATGGCCTTGACCGGTCATTCGGCCGGCGGTCCCGGCAAGGTGGCGGTGGTCAGCTCCAGCCTGTTCGGCACCATCTCGGGCAGCGCGGTGGCCAACGTGATGGTCACCGGCTCGATCACCATTCCGCTGATGAAGCGCACAGGCTTTCGCGCCGCCTTCGCCGGTAGCGTCGAGGCGGTCGCCTCGACTGGCGGGCAGATCATGCCGCCGATCATGGGCGCGGCCGCCTTCGTCATGGCGGAATTTCTCGGCGTGAGCTATCTCCAGGTGACGATCTGGGCCTTGCTGCCGGCAATTCTCTTCTACGTTGCCGCTTTCGGCGCGGTGCATTTCGAGGCCAAGCGGATTGGCCTTGCCGGCGTCGACCGGGCGGAACTGCCGCGCCTGGCCGAGGTTCTGCGGGTGCGCGGGCACCTGTTCATTCCGGTCGTGGTCATTCTCGGCGTCATGTACGCGGGCTACAGCGCCCCGCTCGCGGCGCTCGCCGGCACGCTGGCGTGCTTTCCGGTCGCCGCCCTGCGGGCCGCGACGCGCGCAAGCGTTACTCTCGGCAATGTCATCGAGGCGATGATCGACGGGGCGCGCAACACCCTCGCCGTCGCGCTCGCCTGCGCCTGCGCCGGGATCGTCATTGGGGTCATCTCGCTTACCGGCCTCGGCATCGTGTTTACCCAATTCGTCACCCATCTCGCGCAGGAAAGCCTTCTGCTCGCCCTCATCCTGACCATGATCGCCGGCATCATCCTTGGCATGGGGATGCCAACGACGCCGGCCTATATCATCATGACCGCATTGCTGGTGCCGGCGATCATCAAGCTCGGCGTCGTTGAGCCGGCGGCGCATCTGTTCGCGCTCTATTTTGCCGTGCTGTCGGCAATCACGCCGCCGGTGGCGCTCGCCGTTTACGCCGCTGCCGGGCTGGCGCGGTCCGGCCTGTGGGAAACGAGCTGGGCGGCGATCCGGATGGGCGCTGCCGGGTTCATCGTGCCGTTCATGTTCGTCTATCAGCCGGCGTTGCTGATGATCGGCGACTGGCGCGAAACGGTTTTAGCCGGAGGCAGCGCCGCGCTTGGCTGCTTGTTGCTTGCCGCCGGCCTGCACGGCTATCTCATACGGCCGGCCAAAATCTGGGAGCGTGTCGCCCTGGTGGCGGCGGCGCTGATGCTGATCAAGCCAGGCTGGGCGACCGATCTCGGCGGTCTCGGCCTGGCGACAACCGTGTTCACCGCCCAGTTCATCGCCCGCGAGCGCAAGCCGGTCTAGGCCGGCGGCGGTCCGGCGGGGCGGATCCAGATCGCCGTATCGTGAAACACCGCGCCGCCGCGCGGCAGGCCGGGATCGGCGCTGACCAGCGCGTTGACGCCGAGCCCTTCCTCGAAATCGCCGTTCGGCCAGATGCTTTCGACCACGACCACGCCGCGCCGCAGGCCGTCGAACGGCCGCGCATGGACGACGATGCTAGCCCGCCGGTTGCCGAGCCGCACCCGGTCGCCGTCAATGACGCCGAGCGCTTGGCAGTCCTCGGGATGGATAAGAACGGTCGGCCGATTCTCGCGCGCCCGCGAGCCTGGCGTCTCGGTAAAGGTCGAGTTGAGGAAGGAACGGGCCGGCGCCGCGACCAAACGGAACGGATGCTCGGTATCGGGCGCGTCGAACGCCATCTGGTCGGGCAGGACGGGCATTCGCGCGCCGGCTTCGCCCATGCCCCGCCAGTCGGGCTTGAAGCGGAATTTGCCGTCGGGATGCTCGAAGCCGTTGAGGAAATGCGTCGCCGCGAAATCGAGCCCGCAATCGTGCCAGTGTGCGGCATGCATGGTTTCGGCGTCCGGCAGGCCCGAGGTCTTCAGCATGTCGTCGATCAGCTCCCAAGCGCTCATGCCGAAGCCGGGATGGTCGGCCCCGAGCCGGCGGGCGAGGGCGCACAGGACCTCGTGATTCGACTGGCATTCGCCGGGCGGCTCGACGATCTTCTTGGTCACCTGCAGGTACTGATGGCCGCCGGCGGTGTAGATGTCGTCATGTTCGACGAACATGGTCGCCGGCAGCACGATGTCGGCCATCGCGGCGGTATCGGTCATGAACTGCTCGTGGACGCAGACGAACAGATCGTCGCGCCGGAAGCCGTCGCGCACACGCACCGTTTCGGGGGCGACCACCATTGGATTGGTGTTCTGGATGAACAGCGCGGTCACCGGCGGGCCGTCGCCGAGATCGCGCCGCTCGCCGGTCAGGATCGGGCCGATGCGCGACTGGTCGAGGGCGCGGATCGACGGATCGCGCCGGTCGAGGCCCTGGATCATCGTCCGGTCGAGGGGATAGATCGCGCTGTTGGTGTAAAGCGCGCCACCGCCGCGATGTCGCCAGGCGCCGGTCACCGTCGGCAGACAGGTCACGGCATGGACGCTGGCCGCGCCATTGCGGGCGCGCGAAAAGCCGTAACCGACGCGGATATAGCTGCGTTGGGTACGGCCATAGAGACGAGCGAAGGCGACGATCTCGTCGGCGGCGAGG
>JACQAF010000165.1 GCA_016195145.1 Rhodospirillales bacterium | reverse complement strand
TGCGTCGCGATGATGGGCGACGGCAGCTTCGGCATGGCCTGCGGCGAGATGGAAACCCTCGTGCGTTACAAGGTGCCGGTGACCATGATCGTCGTCTCCAACGCCGTCTATGGTTGGATCAAGGCCGGGCAGCGCACCGGTTATGGCGGGCGCTATTTCTCGGTCGATTTCTCGCGCACCGACCATGCGGCCGTCGCCGCCGCCTTCGGCGTCAAGAGCTGGCGGGTCGAGGACCCGGCCGAGCTTCGCGCGACGCTCGCCAAGGCGGTCGAATCGGCGGGGCCGACTCTGGTCGACGTCGTCTGTCAGCCGCTCGACGAAGCGAAGGCGCCGGTCAGCGAATGGGTGGCGTGAGGTTTTACCGCCTCGCCCGCGGGCGGCGGCTCGGCTAGTGTCGGGGCGGCCGGACGACAAAGCGACAATCGGGAGGACGAAGGACATGGCCGGGGGAATCGTCGCCAGCGTCGTCACACCGCATACGCCGCGCATCGGCATCGAGGCGAAGGCGCCGCCCTTCCTGCGCGGCGCGATCGAGGGCAGTCGCGCACTGGGCGCCGCCTTGCTGGCGCTGAAACCGGATTTGTTCGTCGTCAACTCCACCCACTGGATCACGACTTTTCCGTGGTACGCGACCTGTCAGGCGCGCCACAAAGGGTTTTGCGTCGCCGACGAAGCGCCCGACCTGATCCCCGGCGTGCCCTATGACCGGCCGGGCGATCCCGAATTCGGCCGCGCGCTGGTCGACGAGATCGCCGCCGCCGGCCTGCCCGCCGGCCGCAACGAAAGCGAACATTTCAAGTGGGATTACGGCTCGTTCGTTCCCCTTCAATACATCGACCCGGCGGGCCGCGTACCGGTCGTTCTGGTCGGCACCTGCCTGATGGCGACGCTCGACGAATGCGCCAAGGTCGGCGCCACGATCCGGTGCGTGGCGGCGAGAACCGGCCGGCGGACGGTGTTCATCGCCTCGACTGCGCTGGCCCACAAGATTTTGCGCGGGCCAGAATTATGGCCACCGCCCGAACACATGGAAGCCGACCGCCGGTTCATCGACATGCTGTGCGCCGGCCGGATCGCCGAGGCGAAGTCGTGCCTGCCGGCCTACGCGAGGGAAGTCGTTGCCGAGATGGGCGGCCGGCCGCTCGCCGTCATGCTCGGCTGCCTCGACGAGGGCGAGGACAGGGCCTATGCCGGGCGCGAATTCGGCCCCTACTGCCAGTCTTCGGGCAGCGGCAATATCAGCGTCGCTGTCTCGCCGGCCTGACCGCGCCCCATATCCCGGAGAACGATCCCATGGCGACCAAGGACGAATACGAGAAAATCTATCGCGACCTGATCGGCTTCGTGCCGCCGCGCATCCAGGAGCGCATCAAGCTCGGCCTCGAGGTCGATCCCAAGCTTCTGGAGCAGGTCGAAGACCTGCGCGCCAGCGCCATGTATCCCGATTGCCTCGACGTCAAGACGGCGCAGCTCATCCTGTTCGCGGTTCTGCTGTCGCAAATCTCGCCGGCCTCGGAATATCACGGCCGCGCCGCGGTGCGCGCTGGCGCGACCAAAGAAGAGCTGCATGCGGTGGCCGGGCTCACTTTTCTCTTTCGCGGGCTGCCGGCGTTCAACCTGGCGGCCGAGGTGATCAACAAGATTTTTGCCGCGCCCAAGGGGTGATCGCGGTGTCCAATCTCGCCGAAATCCGCAATTTCATCGACGGCGTTCACGTCGCCGGTTGCGGTCGGACGTTCGAGGATCGCAATCCGGTCGACAACCAGCCGGTCGCGCTCGTCCACGAGGCGGGCGAAGGCGAGGTCGATCGCGCCGTCGCGGCGGCGCGCCGGGCGCTCAAGGGGCCGTGGGGCCGGATGCCGCAGGCGGAGCGCATCGCCCTGCTGCGCCGGGTCGCCGAGGGCATCAACAAGCGCTTCGACGAATTTCTCCGGGCGGAAATTCTCGACACCGGCAAGCCGGTGTTGATCGCTGCGCATATAGATATCCCGCGCGGCGCGGCGAATTTCAACGCCTTTGCCGATATCCTCGCCGGCGTCGCGACCGAGACCTTCCGCATGGACACGCCCGACGGCGCCGGGGCGCTCAACTACGCGATCCGCGTGCCGCGCGGCGTCATCGCCGTCATCTGCCCGTGGAATCTGCCGCTCCTGCTGATGACGTGGAAGGTGGCGCCGGCCCTCGCCTGCGGCAACACGGTGGTGGTCAAGCCGTCCGAGGAAACCCCGGCAACCGCGACGCTGCTCGGCGAAGCGATGAACGAGGCCGGCGTCCCGCCGGGGGTCTATAATGTCGTTCACGGCTTCGGGCCCGGTTCGGCCGGCGAGATGCTGACCCGCCATCCCGGCATCGACGGCATCACCTTCACCGGCGAAACACGCACCGGATCGGCGATCATGAAGGCGGCGGCCGACGGCGTGCGTCCGGTGTCGTTCGAGCTCGGCGGCAAGAACGCCGGCCTTGTCTTCGCCGATTGCGATTTCAACGCCGCCATCGACGGCACGATGCGCTCGGTATTCGCCAATTGCGGCCAGGTCTGCCTCGGCACCGAGCGGATTTATGTCGAACGGCCGATCTTCGCGCGTTTCGTCGAAACCCTGGCCGAAAAGGCGCGCAAGCTCGCTCTCGGCGATCCCTTCGACAAGAAAACCTCGATGGGACCGCTGATCAGCCACGAACACCGCGCCAAGGTGCTCGGCTATTACCGCAAGGCGCGCGAAGACGGGGCGGAAATCATTACCGGCGGCGGCGTGCCCGAGATGAAGGCGCCCTATGGCGACGGTGCGTGGATCGAGCCGACGATCTGGACCGGCCTTGCCGAGGATTCGGCGGCCGTGCGCGAGGAAATCTTCGGCCCGTGCTGCCATGTCCGGCCGTTCGACGGCGAGGACGAGGCGCTGGCGCTGGCCAATGACAGCCCCTATGGCCTCGCCACCGCCATCTGGACGACCGATCTCGCCCGCGCGCACCGCGTCGCCGCCGGCATCGAGGTCGGCATCTGCTGGGTCAATTCGTGGTTTCTGCGCGATCTGCGCACGCCGTTCGGCGGCATGAAGCAGTCGGGCATCGGGCGCGAGGGCGGCGTGCACTCGCTCGAGTTCTATACCGAGCTGCGCAACGTCTGCATCAAGCTCTAGGCATTTCGGGGGGAGCATGGCGCGCAGGGAAACAGCGAAGCGGATTTCGGCCAAGGACCTGACCGGGGTAGTGGCGGCGATCTGCCGGGCCGCCGGCTCGAAGCCGAAAGAGGCGCGCATGGTCGCCGACAATCTCGTCGCCGCCAATCTCGCCGGCCACGATTCGCACGGCGTCGGCATGCTGCCGATCTATATCGCGGCGGTGCACGAGGGAAAGCTCAAGCCCAACCGCCATGTCGGAATCGTCGCCAAGCCGGGGCCGATTCTGGTTCTCGACGGTCGGCGCGGCTATGGCCAGGTGATCGGCGTCGAGGCGATGGCGCTCGGCATCGCGCAGGCGAAAAAATACGGCGTGGCGATCGTGGCGCTGCGCAATTCGCACCATATCGGTCGCATCGGCGCGTGGGCCGAGCAGTGCCTCGATGCCGGCCTCGCCTCAATCCATTTCGTCAACGTCATTGGCCGGCCGCCGCTGGTCGCTCCGCATGGCGGGCGCGATGCGCGACTGTCGACCAACCCGTTCTGCGCGGCGCTGCCGTCGGCGCGCGGCCGGCCGATCGTCCTCGACATGGCGACGAGCAAGATCGCGCTCGGCAAGGCGAGGGTGGCGAAGAACAAGGGCGTCGCCGCGCCGGCCGATTCGATCATCGACGCGCGCGGCCGGCCGACGGTCGATCCTGGGGTCATGTTTGCACGGGCGCAGGGGGCGTTACTCCCCTTCGGCGAGCATAAGGGTTATGGCCTTGCGGCGATCTGCGAGCTGTTCGCCGGCGTGCTCGCCGGCGGCGGCACGATGCCGTCGGTCAGCCAAGCGTCGATCGCGATCATCAACAACATGTTTTCGGTGATTATCGATCCGAAAGCGCTCGGCGTCGCCCGCGATCTTCGCCGTGAAGTGACGCGGGTGACCAAATGGCTCACCGCATCGCGCCGACGCCCCGGCATGGGGCCGGTCCTGGTGCCCGGCGATCCGGAACGCCTGAGCCGCGCCAAGCGTCTGCGCGAGGGCATCGTCATCGATCCGCGAACCTGGGGTGAGATTGTTATCGCCGGCGCGTCGGTCGGCCTCGCGGTCGAGGGCGCCCGAATATCCCGCCGCTGACGGCGAGGCCAACAGGTCCATCACGCAACTTTGAAGGCGCGGGGCCTCGAAACGGCGGCGCCGTAGCACCTATTCTCTGTGGGAACATGACCACGGAGAAAGATGCCGGCGTGAACGACGTGCAATCCCTGACGGCGAAGGCGCAACGGGCCCAGTGGTCCCTCGATGCCGATATCGACTGGACCCTGAAGGTGAAGCCGCCGGGCTGGCTCGCCCGCCGCGCCTATGTCGATGCAATCAGCCAGCTTCTCCATGCCGAGCATGCGACCCGGCGGGTATGTATCCGTCTCGCAGTAGAACTGGCCGATCCCGCCGCCCGCGCCTTTCTTGCCACCCAGATCGCCGACGAAGACCGGCATATCGCCGCCTATACGCGATATCTGGCGCGGCTCGGCGATATTGCGCCGGCCGATCCGGCCCTTATCCGCACCTTCGCCGCTGCCGAAGAATGGGCCGGCCCACCGCAAGGGTTGCTTGCCGCGTTTCATGTGGTGCTGGAAAGCGAGGCGGTCCGGCTCCAGGACGAGGTGACATCGTGGTTTCCGTGCCCGCTGTTCCGCGCCATGAACGCCGCCATCGTCCGCGACGAGGCGCGCCACGTCGCCTTCGGCCGGATATGGCTCGGCGCAACGGTCGATGCGCTCAGCCCGGATCAGCGGGTGGAGATTTACCGCTGGGTGCGCGGCCTGTGGCGCGATTGCGCCAAGGTGGAGCGCGAGGTGGGGCCGCTGCGCGGACGCTTCCTGCGCCAGCTTCATGCCGGCTATGTCGAGGCGAAATGGCCGCGTTACCGGCGCATTCTGTGCGAGACGGGGTTGATCGACGATGCCGACGCCCCGGCCGACGACGCATGGGTCGGCCATGCCTAGCCCGACCGTCTCGATCATCATCCCGACGCTCGACGAGGCGGCGAATGTCGCGCGGCTGCTTGGGGAACTGGCCGGCGGGAATCGCCCGCACGAGATCATCATCGCCGATGGCGGCAGCCGCGACGAAACCCGCACCCTCGCCCGGGCGCATGGGGCGCGGGTCATCGTTGCGCCGCGCGGCCGGGGGGCGCAGCTTGCCGCCGGCGCCATGGCGGCGCGCGGCGATATCCTGTGGTTCCTGCACGCCGATTCGCGCGTTGCGCCGGGCAGCCTTGCGGCGCTCGCCGATGCGCTCGCCGATCCGGCGGCGGTGGGCGGAAATTTCGCGCTCGTCTTCGACGGTGCGGACGGCTTCAGCCGCTGGCTGACGCGCTTTTATTGTCGGCTACGCGGCCTCGGCCTCTATTACGGCGATTCCGGGATATTCGTCCGCCGCGATATTTACCAGCGGCTCGGCGGCATCCGCCAGATGGCGTTGATGGAGGATTACGATTTCGCCCGGCGGCTCGAACGGGCCGGCCCGACGCGCTGCATAGAGGCACCGCCGCTGGTCACGTCGTCGCGCCGGTTTCGCGGCCGGCGGCCGGCGGCGATCGTCGCCGGCTGGGTTGCGATCCATCTCCTCTATCATCTCGGCGTGCCGCCGGGGGCGCTGGCGCGGTTCTATTACGGCCGCTGGCTGTCGCCCCGCCGGCCTCAGGGTGCGCGATTGAGGGCCCAGTCGTAATCGCTGTCGTCGATGCGCGTGATGCCGGCGAGGGCGGCGGCGAGCCTAGGCGCGGCGTAGCGGCGCAAATGGACGACGATCTCGGCGTCGTCGCGGCCGAAATCGACCCCGTACCAGACATAGATGCTCGACACCTTGAGCTTCCCGTTATCCACCCGCGCGCCGCGCGGATGGTTGATGAAATCGCGCGCCGCGGCGTCGAGTTGCGCGTCGAGATCGGCGGCGCGTAACGATGCGAGACCGAGATTGGGGCAGCCGGTCGCCGCGCAGTTGACCACGTAGTGGATTCGCGGGTCGCGCCACAGCGGACGCAGGATGCGATGCTCGATGTCGTTGAGCGAGAGTTTTTCGCCCTCGACCGTCACGAGCCTGCGGTCCCACGGCCCAAAATCGAGCAGGCCCGGCGAGATGTTGATGTCGAGAATGCTGTCGACCGGGTAATGGTCGAGGATCGTGCGCACGGTGACGGCATTGTAGAGATTGACCCAATACGCGAACTGCTCGGCGCGCGGCAGCCGGCTCATGGCCGTCCCCTCCAGTCTCGCAATGTAGCGGTCGAGCATTTGCCGATCGGCCGGGCTGACCCGGGCATAGGCGACCCGGTTGATGCCCGACGGGTCGGGCACGACATAGGCGGCGAGGAATTTGTCCCAGTCGCCGTGATCGATGCGCGCCGTCGCGGCCGGATCGTGGGCTTCCCAGCGCGGCCAGGGGTCGGCCTTGGGAACGGCGAGCTGGGTGATCGCGGCGCAACCGGACAGGATTGCGGCAAGCAGCGCGAGCATCCCGGACATACGGATAAGGCGGGCGGAAAAACGGCGCATCGTTCCCTTTCTTTGACGCGATCCGGCGTCGCCCATGGAGATGGGGCCGCCGATGGCGGCGGGGAACGACTCTCACTGCATTGTGAACGCAGGATTGCGGGAGCTAGGCGTCGTCGGCAAGGCGGATGCCGCTGAACTGCCAGCGCGCGTGCGGCCAGAAGAAATTACGATAGCTGGCGCGGATATGGCCGGGCGGCGTGGCGCACGACCCGCCGCGCAACACCATCTGGTTGGCCATGAACTTGCCGTTATATTCGCCGACCGCGCCCGCCGCTGGGCGGAAGCCGGGATAGGGCGTATAGGGGCTCTGCGTCCATTCCCAGACGCCGCCGAACAGCGCGACCGGCCCATCGACAATCGCCGGCATAGGGGCCGGATGCAGGAAACCGGCTTCGGACAGCTCATCCGCTGGCGCGGCATCCTCGGCGGCAATCTCCCATTCCGCCTCGGTCGGCAGGCGCTTGCCCGCCCAGTGCGCGAAGGCATCGGCCTCGTAATAGCTCACATGGACGACCGGGGCGGCGGGGTCGAGCCGCCGGCGGCCAGCCAGCGCGAACTCCGACCACACCCCTTCGCGCAGCCGCCAGTAGAGGGGCGCGGCCCAGCCCTGGCTTTGCACCGCCTGCCAGCCGTCGGACAGCCACAGGCTCGACGTTTCGTAGCCGCCATCGGCGATGAAGGCGAGATACTCGCCATTGGTCACCGGCCGCCCGGCGAGCCGGAAATCCTCGACATAGACGCGGTGGCGCGGGCCCTCGTTGTCAAAGGCAAAGCCCGGCCCGGCAAAGCCGATTTCGCGCACGCCGCCGGCATGGGAAAACCAGTGCTGCGGGGCGGGCACGGCGCGCGGCGCGGTTTCGGGCACGGCCGCATAGGCCGGCTCCAGCGGGTTGCGCGATAGCGCATGCTTGATGTCGGTGAGGATCAGTTCCTGGTGCTGCTGTTCATGATGGCAGCCGAGCTCGACCAGCGCGCGAAGCTCGCCATTCTTGCCGGCGGCCGAGGCGAGCAGGCGTAGCACGGCTGCGTCGACATGGCGGCGATAGCGAACGATCTCGGCGGCGTCGGGGCGGGTGATCAGCCCGCGTTCCGGCCGGGCATGACGCGGACCCAGCGCCTCGTAATACGAATTGAACAGATAGTGAAAGCGCGGGTCGAACGTCTCGTAATCCGGCGCGTGGGGGCCAAGGACGAAGGCCTCGAAAAACCAGGTGGTGTGGGCGAGATGCCATTTGGTCGGGCTCGCCTCGGGCATCGACTAGATCTGCGCGTCCTCGGGCGACAGGGGCGCGGCGAGGGCAAGGCTTTGCGCGCGAACCGCGCGATAGCGCTCGCGGAGCGACGCCGGCTCCACGGTATCGATCGAGAAAAAAACATCATATTCCGGCGAGACGCTCGGCTTCATCGACCTTCCTTTCGGGGCCGCGCCCCGATGCGTTTGGGGCGCGGCATGGGCTTGAGGTTACTGGGCGAGCCAGACGTTGGCGAGGTCCTGGTTGAGATAATGGCTCGGCGTGATCTTCCAGCCGCGCAAGGCCGCCGAATGGGCGACGATGCGCTGCCACCAGACGATGGGCGCGGTGTAGGACTGCTCCAGCAGCCGCGTCTCGAATTGGCGGATCAGGGCGATGCGGTCTTTCTCGGACGTCGCGCGCTTCTGCTTCTCGAACAGCTCGTCGAGCGTCGCATCCTCGTAATGGCTGAAATTGACCGGCGATTTCCCGGTCGAGACATAGAGCAGAAGCTGGCTGTTCGGCTCGTCGATATCGGAGCAGTTGGCGTCGAGGCCGACCTCGTAATTGCCGCTGAGGAAAGCCTGCTTTTCCTGCCGTACGTCGAGCGGATTGTTCTCGACCGTCACGCCGATCTACCGCCACTGGTCGATGAGATAGATCGAGACCGGGGTGAAGGGCATCGGCACGCTGCGCGTCAGCAGGCGGAATTTGAGGTCTTCCTGGCCGGCTTCCTTGAGCAGCCGGCGCGCCTCGGCGCGCGCCGCCGCGATGTCGCGCCCGAAGCCGGGAAAGCGTTCGAGCTCCTTGTCGGAAATGGCGAGATCGTAGCCGGGACGCAACGCCGCGCCGACCGCCCTGACGAAGGCGGTGCGCGACATGGCCTCGGCGCCGGTCCAGCGATCAACGGCGAGTGACAGGGCGCGGCGCACCCGGACGTCGTCATAAGGCGGCTTCTTGTTGTTGAAGAAGACATCGAGTTTGCACAGCCACGGCGATTCGGCGATGACGATGCGGTCGCCCATCGCGCTCTTGAGGCGGTCGCGCTCGGCCGGCGACAGGCCGCGGAACTCGGCCATGATCTGGCCGCCCTGGAGGGCGTTGACCATCGCCGCGCCGCGCATGAACTGGATACGGAAACCGTTGAGATAGGGCTTGCCCGGCTCGAAATAATCCTCGAACCGCTTGCCGACCCAATGCGAGCCGGCGACATGCTCGGCGAAACGGAACGGACCGGTGCCGAGGACGTTCTTTTCCGGCCAGCGCGGGTCCTGCTTGATTTTGGCGGCGCTGTAGAGGCAGTTCCACGGGCTGGCGAGCGTGATCAGCATCGAGCTGTTGGGCGCCGAGAGCTTGAACACCACGGTCAGCGGATCGGGCGCCTGGATTTCGGCGATATCCTCGAACTGCGCCTTGCGCACCGAGACGACATTCTCGGGCGGGTTGCGGATGCGGTCGAACGTCGCCTTCACGTCTTCCGAGGTCAGCGTCGTGCCGTCGTGGAACTTCACGCCCGGGCGGAGCTTGAAAGTGTAGCTGAGATGGTCGGGCGAGACGATCCAGGATTGCGCGACGTCGGGCTTGATGGTGGGATAGGCGTCGGGATCGAACTTCATCAGCTGCGAGTAATGCGGATATTCGGCGGCTCGGCATTGACCGCAAAGACCAGCGTGCCGCCGCGCTGCGGAGTCTGTGCCGCCGCCGGTAGAGCCGCCAACCCGAGACAACCCGCTGCTAACAGAATCCGTACGCGCGACATGACTCCCTCCCTCTATTTTCGCCGCCTGATAGCGGCTTACTTTGGCTGGACATTATCGAGCCGGGCGCAGGGCGGTTCAAGCGTCGCCGCCCGTGCCTGGGTGGAATTGGATGCGAAGGCATGTTTGACCTAAAAATGTGTGATTCGATCGATAATATGCCGACTACTATCAGAATCAGAGCATAAAACGCCAGGACACGCTCCATCGTCATCCTGCAGAATTCGCTTCGAACCAAGCGGAGGAACCCGATGATCGGACGCATTTGGCATGGCTGGACGACGCCGGAAAATGCCGCGACCTATGAGCGGCTGCTCAAATCCGAAATCTTTCCGGGGATATTCGCCAAGGGCGTGGCGGGTTATCGGCGGATTGAGCTCCTGCGCCGAGACGACGGGGGCGAGGTCGAGTTTGTTACCATCATGTGGTTCGCCGACATGGCGGCGGTGAAGGCCTTCGCCGGCGCCGATTACAAAACCGCCTATGTTCCCGCCGCGGCGCGCGCCGTGCTGTCGCACTTCGACGCCCGCTCGCAGCATTACGAGATTCGCGCGCAAGAAGAGGCGTGATCGGCCCGCGCCTTGGGCGCGCGAATACGATAGGCTGGGTGTCCGCGATCACGATTTGAGGACACGATGGCCATGGACGCACTTCTTCCGCCCGAAATGGCCAAGCAGGCCGAAGAAGTCGGCCGCCAGAAGGCGCAGCGCAGCGCACTCGGCCTGCTTACGCTCGCCGTCATCGCCGGGGCCGATATTGCGTTCGGCGCATTGTTCGCCAATGTCGCGACGGTCGGGGCCGAGGGCGTTCTGCCCTATGGCGCAACGCGGGTGCTCGCCGGCGTGGTCTTTTCGGTCGGCCTGATCCTTGTCGTGGTCGGCGGGGCGGAACTGTTCACCGGCGACAATCTGATGGTCATGGCCTGGGCGGCGCGGCGGATCGCGCTGCGCGACATGCTGCGCGCCTGGGGTTTCGTTTATGTCGGCAATTTCATCGGCGGCGTCGGCACCGCCGTCCTCGCGTTTCTCGCCGGTCATTATGCCAATGCCGGCGGCGGGGTGGGGCGGGCGGCGCTCGCCGCCGCCAACGCCAAGGCAAGCCTGCCTTTCGTCGAGGCGTTTTTCCTCGGCGTGCTGGCCAATGTCCTCGTTTGCCTTGCCGTGTGGTTGTGCTTCAGCGCCCGATCGACGACCGACCGCATCCTCGCCATCGTCCCGCCGATCGCCGCCTTCGTCGCCGCCGGCTTCGAGCACTCGGTCGCCAACATGTACACGATCCCTTTCGGCCTGCTGATCAAGTGGTTCGCGCCGGCGGCATTTTGGGCCGGCGCATCGCCGGCCGATTTCGCGGCGCTGACGGTGGGAGGGCTGGTCGCCAATCTCGTGCCGGTGACCGCCGGCAACATTGTCGGCGGCGGGGCCTTGGTCGGCATCGTGTACTGGTTCGTTTACCTGCGCCGCGCATAAGCCCGCGTGGGACGCGGGCGGCGATGGCCGGTTGGCGGTTCCATGGGAAAAGCGGTGGAGCGGGTGAAGGGAATCGAACCCTCGTCGTAAGCTTGGGAAGCTTCTGCTCTACCATTGAGCTACACCCGCGTCCCGGCGCGCCCCAATAGATAGATTAAGGCCGGCGGACGTTCAAGCGGATGTGACGGAAGGGTTCCCGGTCCGCCGTGAGCCGGGGCGAGGGCGGAAAGCGACGGTCAGCGCTTGCCGATATCGGTGAGCGCGCCGATGGCGGTGCCGGTCGCGCCGCCGATCAGGGCGCCGGCCCACGGGTTGAAGCCGCCGATCAGGCCGATCGCGGCACCGCCCGCGACGCCGATCGCACCGCCGGTTACGGTCCGCTGTTCGCGCTCCGTCATGCCCGAGCAGGCCGACAGGCTGAGGGTCAGCGCCGCTATCGTCACCAGGAATTTCTTGGTCATTCGTCGCTCCGTCCGTAACCGTTCGGGAATGGGGGCGCGGCGCCGTTTGGCGACCGGGCCCGTCCGTGACGAGGGGGAGAATGGCGACATTTTCTGTATTTTGCAATAATTCGATACAGGTTATTACAGAAGTTCTTTGGTAATAATTAATTTATCACAAGAAAGTCACAATCAATTATCCAAATATAAAGAATAAAGTCGATAATTGGCCACACAAGACGGCGTCATGGGCGGCCGTACAACGTAGGCGGGAAATCTTCGCCCGTGACGCCGGAGTGATAGAATGTCCGATCGCAATCCCCTAATTGGTTACGGTCTTGCAATCACGCATGTCGAAATTCGTTCCGAACCTGGCCGCGTTTGCGCTTGCCGGTGCGGTGCTCGCCGGATGCGGCGGCATGGGCGAATTTCCCTGGATCGAGTCGCCGCCGGCGCCCACGCCGGCGTCGCGGCCGCCGGAAAACCCGGCCCCGCCGTCGCGCCCGGCGGAAACGCGCAAGGCTCCGCGGCCGCCCGCGGCCGCCCCGGAAATTACCCTCGTCGGCCTGACCCAGGTCGAAATGGCGGAACTTCTCGGCCGCCCGGCCGACGAACGCGAAGCGGCGCCGGCCAAGGTGTGGCAATATCGGTCGCGCGAATGCGCGCTCGACGTTTATTTTTATCTCGACGTTTCGCGCAACGACTTCTATGCGCTTCACTATGAACTTCAGGGACGCAAGAGCGCCGCGACCGCCGCGGCGACGGACCGGTGCCTGCGCAGCATATACAATGGCCGCAACCGACCCTGATCCCGCCTTTGTCGCGCCGGCGTCGCCGGTCGTGGTCGTCGATGACGACGCGATCTTCGCCGACGCTGTCTGCGCCAACCTCGAAGCGGCCGGTCTGCGGGCCGTGCCGACCTATGGCGGCCAGGCGGCGCTCGATTACTTCCGCAATGGCGGCACGGCCTGCGCCATCATTCTCGACTGGCACATGCCGGGCATCGCCGGACCGGATGTGCTGAGCCGCCTGCGGACGATGGGCGACCGGACGCCGGTCCTCTTCCTCACCGGCCTCAATCAGCAGGTTTACGAGGAAACGGCGCTGGCGCGCGGCGCGGTCGATTTCGTCGACAAATCGCGCAGCTTCTCGATCGTCCTGCAACGGCTCAAGCTGGCGCTCGCCGGCGACAAGGGACAGACCGGCGTCCCCATGCCGCCGCGCGGCGGCGCCCCGGCGGGCGGGCGGCTCGCCATCGACCGCGACAGCGCGCGGGCGACGTGGCGCGGAAGCCAGGTCGATCTGACGCTCACCGAATTCAAGGTCGTCGCGCTCCTCGCCGCCCATGCCGGTCGCGATGTGTCGTATCGCGAAATCTACGACATCGTGCGCGGCGAGGGTTTCCGGGCCGGCGCCGGCGACGATGGCTATCGCGCCAATGTTCGTGCGCTAGTCAAACGGATACGCCAGAAATTCAAGGCTATCGATCCGGACTTCGCCAATCTCGAAAACTATCCCGGCTTCGGCTATCGCTGGGCGCATGACCGCTGAGGTCCCTTTGTCCGCGCCGGTGCGCCCGCGCCTGCGGCGGCTGATGCGCTCGCTGGTCTTCCGGCTGGCGGTGCTGGCGGCGGCGTTCATCGTCGTGCCGGTCGTCCTGTACGGCGAGTTTCGCGCCGCCGACGCATCGCGCCGGGCGATCCTGCTCGAATCGATTCGCGAAAAGGGCGCGGTCATCGGGCGCGCGCTATCGCCGGTGCTGGCACGCGCCGACGCCGTGCCTTATGCCCGGCTGAACGAGGAGCTCTCCCGCTATTCGACCGGATCGGTGGCCCTTAAGCTGTTGTTCCGGCCGGCGGCGAGCGCCGATCCGCTGGGATTCTTCTATGTCGCATCGACCCCGCCGGTGGCGCCGGCCGGCCTCAATATCGAGCGCCGGCGGTTGATCGATACCGGCATTCTCGACCGCGTGGGCAAAAGCTGCGAGGGCAATATCCCGCTGGCGCTGCGCGTCGAGCTGCCCGAGGGGCGCACCGAATTGCTAACCTCGGTCGCGCCGGTGCGCACTTCCGGCGGTTGCTGGGCGCTGGTCGTCTCGAGCGCCCTCGACGAAATCGGCGATGTCGCCCTGGGGCTGCCGTATTGGCGTTCGCCCGAGGTGCAGATCGCCGCAGCGGCCTATCTCGTTCTCGCCGTCATCGTGCTGGGAATTTTCTTCGATCTGTGGCGCAGCCTGCTGCGCTTCGGCCGCACGGCGCGGGCGGTGCGCGCCGGGGCCGATGACGGCCGCTTCGCCGAACGCAACACGGTTCCCGAACTGGCCGAGGTGGCGGTCGATTTCGACCGCATGGTCGAAACGCTGCGTCGCTCGGCGATCAATATCCGTCGCGCCGCCGAGGATTCGGCGCACGCCTTCAAGACGCCGCTCGGCATCATCCGCCAGTCGCTCGAGCCGTTGCGCCGCGCCGAGGGCGATCCGAGCGTCGGCCGGTCGGCGCGCAGCATCGATGCGGCCGTCGACCGGCTGGCAGGGCCGGTCGCCGCCGCGCGCCGGCTGGATCGCACGACGGCCGATCTTCTCGACCAGCCGCGCGAGCCGGTCGATCTCGGCACGCTGGTTCGCGGGCTGGTCGCCGGCTATGGCGAGGCCTT
>JACQAF010000164.1 GCA_016195145.1 Rhodospirillales bacterium | reverse complement strand
CATGCGCCGCGCGCGGTGAAGCCCATGCCCTTGTGATCGTAGCCGGCCGACCCGCCCGAGGCGAACGCGTCATCGAGCCCAAAGCCGTATTCGCGCGACACTCCATTGGCGATGTCGGAAAACGTCGCCGTGCCCTTGTCGGCGGCGACCACCAGATAGGGATCGTCGCTATCGCGGCGCACGACATCCTTGGGCGGAACATTGGCCGATGGCGCAATGTTATCAGTCAAATCAAGAAGCCCGCGGATAAATATCTTGTAGCAGGCAATGCCCTCAGCCAGCACCGCTTCGCGCCCGGCATCGGCCGGGGCTGGGCGCTTGACGAAAAACCCGCCCTTCGAGCCGACCGGTACAATGACGGTGTTTTTTACCATCTGCGCCTTCATCAACCCCAGAATCTCCGTCCGGAAATCCTCGCGACGGTCGGACCATCGGATGCCGCCGCGCGCCACTCGCCCGCCGCGCAAATGGATGCCCTCCACCTGCGGGCTGTAGACGAAAATCTCGACCAGCGGGCGCGGCAACGGCATTTCGTCGACCGCCTGGCTGTCGATTTTGAGCGCCAGATAGGGTTTGGGCTGCCCGTCCGGGCCCGTCTGGAAGAAGTTGGTCCGGAGCGTGGCGCGCACGAGGTTGAGAAAGCGCCGCAGGATGCGGTCCTCGTCGAGATTCGTCACCTCGTCGAAAAGATGCTCGATCTCCACAATCAGGCCGGCACTTTTCACCTCGATCTTTTCGCGCGCTGCCGGGTTGTGCACGCAGACAAACAGATCGACCAGCCGGCGCACGACCTTCGGATTACGCGCCAGCGTATCCTCCATATAGGCTTGGCTGAACGGAATGCCGACCTGACGCAAATAACGGGCATAGGCGCGCAGCACCGTCACCTCGCGCGCCGACAGCCCGGCACCGATCACCAGCCGGTTGAATCCGTCGCTTTCAACCGTTCCGCCCCATATGCGCGCGAAACAATCCTCAAAATTCGGCTTGATCGAGCTAAGGTCGATTTCGGCGACCTCGGGCGCCACCAGCGCGAAATCGTGCATCCACACCGGTTCTCCCCCGGTCGGCGCGATTTGATAGGGCGATTCCGAAATCGCCTTCAGCCCCATATTTTCCAGCATCGGCAACACGCCGGACAGCGGCACCGGCTGACCTTTGCGGAAAATGCGGAAACGCAGCTCATGCTCGGCGGCGTCGAGCGGCCGGTAGAGATTAAGCGCCAGCGACGTCGCGTCGCCGAGCACCTCTTCGATCTTGCCGATATCCTCGGCCGCGGATTGCGGATCGAAACGCTCTCGATAGGCAGTCGGGAAAGCGCCCGCGAAGCGCCGGAAAACAGCGAGACCGCGCTCCTCGCCATGCGCCTCGATCAGGGTCTCCTTCAGGCGGTCGATGAAGCCGCGCGACGCCTCCATGAGCAGGCGGTTGATCTCGGCGAGGTCGTAGCTGGGGATCTTGCCGGGCGTGGTCTTGATGACGATATGCACCCGAACCAGCGCCGTATCGTCAGGGAAATGGCTGGAAAACGCGGCCTGTGTGCCGTTAAACGCCTTCTCGATGATCTTCTGGAAACGCAGGCGCAGCTCGGTCGTATAGCGGTCCCGCGGCACGTAAACAAAGCACGACACGAAGCGTTCGAAGGCGTCCTTGCGCACGAACAGGGCCGTGCGCTGACGGTCCTGCAGATGGAGGATGCCGATCGCCATCTCGAACAATTCGTCTTCGGAAGCCTGAAACAGCTCGTTGCGCGAAAAAGTTTCGAGGATATGAAGCAACGCCTTGCCGTCATGGCTCTTCGACGTGAACCCGGCGCGCGCGACCAGGCGGCGCACCTTGTCGGCGAGCAGCGGGATGGCGAGCGGGCTCTGGCTGTAGGCCGCCGAGGTGAACAGGCCGAGAAACAACCGCTCGCCGGTGACATTGCCGGCGGCATCGAATTTCTTGACGCCGATTGTATCGAGATGAACCGCGCGGTGCACCGTCGAGCGCCGATTGGCCTTGGTGATCTTGAGCAGGGTCGGCTGGCGCACGAACTCCTGCACGTCCGGCGGCAATGCCGCAAGGTTGCGCAACCCCTCGAAGATTACGAATTCGTCGTCGTGGCACAGGCCAAGGCCGCGTCCCGGAACGACATTGGCGCGGGCCTTGCCGCCCTTGCCGGAAAATTCGTACTCGCGATAGCCGAGAAAGGTGAAATGGTCGTCGGCCATCCAGGTTAGAAAATCGTGCGCAGTCTTGACCTCCTCGGCATCCAGTGGCGGCGGCCGGTCCTTGAGCTCCGTGATGACTTCGCGCGCCCGCGCGGTCATATCCTTCCAGTCGGCCACCGTTACTCGCACGTCGACGAGCACCGATTCAATGGCGCGTTGCAACTCAGCGAGGGTTTCGGCCCCACCCTGCCGGTCGATTTCGATATGCATGAAGGACTCGCCCGCGTTCCTGGCCGATCCGGCCTCGGCGACACCCTTCAGCGCGCCGCTGCCATCCCGTTCGACATGAACGATCGGGTGGATCAGCAGGTGAACGCCAAGTTCGCGCCGGGTCATCTCGACAGAAACCGAATCGACAAGAAACGGCATGTCGTCGTTGATGATTTCGACGATCGTGTGCGGCGACGCCCAGCCATGCTCGGCGAGACGCGGATTGTAAACGCGAACCTTGGCCAAGCCCTTTTTCCGGCTGCGTCCGAACTGCCAGAGCGCGATCGCCGCGCCGTAAAGGTCTTCCGGCGAAAAGGCGATCACATCGTCGACCGCTACGTTGGCATAGAAACGCCGAACGAAGGCTTCGGCGGCTGCACCGGCGGCGGCATTGCTCGCCCCCAGGCGCCGGCGCGTCTGTTCCGCAACTTTGTCGATCAGTTCCGTTTTTCGGGCATCAACCCGCAACGACATGGAAATCCTCCGATTCGCCAACCCGCCCCAAGCTAGCGCATCGACACGCCGCCGACCAGAGCCGACAAGGAAATCAGGACCCTGTTATATCGCCACGAGTACGTCAAACGACATAAATATCAATTTGAGGTTGCAGGCGCGGGGCCCTTGTCTTCCCGGCACTTACGAAGGCAGAGTACGTCCATAATATGTTTGGCGTGCATAGGATTT
>JACQAF010000163.1 GCA_016195145.1 Rhodospirillales bacterium | reverse complement strand
CCCAGCGCCACAGCGTGGCGGCGTGGCCGGTGGTCCGCACCTCGTGCCCCAGCCGGCCAAGCGCCTGGGTGAGCACGGTGCGGATCGCGCGGTCGTCATCGGCGATCAGGATCGTGGCCTGGCCCATTGCGGTCCTACTCCTCGTCTCCCTTCGCGTGGATCGGCAGCATCACGCGAAACACGGTGCGGCGCGGTTGGCTGTCGAACTCGATCACGCCGCCATGGTCGCCGATCATCTTGGCCACCAATGCAAGACCCAGGCCGCTTCCGTTTACCTTGGTCGTAACGAAGGGGTCGAACAGGAGCGGCCGCAAATCCTCGGGAATACCGCTCCCGTTATCCTGCACGCTGACCACCAGTGGCAGCTTCATCCGGCTATCCGATCCCGGCATGGCCAGCCGGATGCCCTGTTGATAGGCAGTCGACAGCACGATCTCGCCGCCATTGGCCGGCGCCGCCTCGGCGGCGTTCTTGACCAGATTCAGGAACACCTGCACCAGCTGGTCGCGGTTGCCGAGAACCGGGGGCAGCGACGGGTCGTAAGTCTCGACGAAGCGGATATGTCGGGCGAAACCGTTCTGGGCCACCTTGCGGACATGTTCGAGCACCTGGTGGATATTGACCGCCATGCGGTTCAGCGGTCGGCGGTCGGAGAAAATCTCCATCCGGTCGACCAGGGCGCAGATACGGTCGGTTTCGTCGCAGATCAGGCGGGTCAGTTCCAGATCCTGCGGCTGGGCGGATTGTTCGAGCAGCTGCGCCGCGCCGCGGATGCCGGAGAGCGGGTTCTTGACCTCGTGGGCGAGGATTGCGGCCATCGCCGTCACCGAGCGCGCGGCGTTGCGGTGGACCAGCTGGCGGTCGATCTTGCGGGCGATCGAGCGTTCATGGATGGTCACCACGACCGCGTTCCCGGCATCCGACATCGGCGCCGCCTTCAGGGTCACGAAATGATGGCCGATACGCGGCGATTCGAGGGTCACTCCTTCTTCCGACACGGTCGCGCCGTGCTGGACGACCTGCCGGATGAGAGCAAAAAGTGGGCTGTCATGCGGCAGCAGCTCGCCAAGACGGGCACCGCAAAGATGCGCCGCACCGATGCCAAAGAGCTGCTCGGCCGCCGGATTGGCGTAGCGGATCGTCTCCGCCGGCGCATCGCCGTTGGCGACCGGCGCGGCCGCAACCACAAGAACCGCGTCGGGCAGTGCGCCGAGAATGGCGGCAACATCGAAGCTCGCCGGGTCGGCCGGGTGTTGGATGCCGATCGCCGCCGGGCGCGCCATCAAGCCGCTTCCGGCGCTGCAACGGGCGCAGCGGCCGCGGTCCACGCGGCGCGGATCGCGGCCACCACCTGGCCGGGGTCAGGCAACGTCATGACCCGCGCGCGGAATTCGGCTGCGCCGGGGAAGCCGCGCGCATACCAGCCGAGATGCTTGCGCGCCATGCGCACCCCCGCTTCGACCCCGTAATACGACAGCATCGCCGCGTAATGCTCGAGCACGATCGCCAACCGCTTTTCGAGCGGCGGATCGGGCAGCC
Source organism: Rhodospirillales bacterium (assembly GCA_016195145.1). GTDB lineage: Bacteria > Pseudomonadota > Alphaproteobacteria > CACIAM-22H2 > CACIAM-22H2 > JACQAF01. Next base: position 4,734 of record JACQAF010000163.1, on the reverse strand, counting down.
TTTCGCCGGTCTTGAGGAAGTGGATGACCTGGGCAAGGAACCACGGCCGGCCATAGGCGCCGCGCCCGATCATCACCGCGTCGGCCCCCGATTCGTCGAGCGCCCGGCGCACGTCGTCGAGCGTCGTGATATCGCCGTTGCAGGCCACCGGGATCGACACGGCTTCCTTGACCTGACGGATAAACGCCCAGTCGGCACGGCCATCGTAGAACTGGCAGCGCGTGCGGCCGTGAACCGACAGCATGCGGATTCCGCATTCCTCGGCGATTTTGGCCAGACGCGGCGCGTTGCGATTGGCGTCGTCCCAGCCTAGCCGCATCTTGAGGGTCACCGGCAGGTTCACCGCCTTGACCGTCGCTTCGAGGATTTTGGCCGCCTGGACCTCGTCGCGCATCAGCGCCGAGCCGGCATGGCCGTTGACCACCTTCTTCACCGGACAGCCGAAATTGATGTCGATGATCGCCGCGCCTCGGTCGGCGCATAGCCGGGCCGCCTCGGCCATCACCGCCGGCTCGCAACCAGCCAACTGCACCGACATTGGAAATTCCTCGGGTGCGCTGGCCGCCATGCGCATCGATTGCCGGGTTTCGCGGATCATCGCCTGGCTGGCGATCATCTCCGACACGACGAGCCCCGCCCCCGACTGTTTGACCAACCGGCGAAACGGCATATCCGTGATCCCCGACATCGGTGCGAGGATCACTGGCTCCGGAATAGGCGTTTTTCCAATGGAAATGCCCATAAAATAGGCACCTAATTTATTCGATTAAACTTTGTGCAGACTAGACATTTGTCCGCTGCAACGCAACAAAAGAATTACGTGTCCGAAATACCGAGCCAGTCAGCCGATAATCACATCGGTCACGAATTTTACGCCCGGATAGGCCAAGGTCAAAAGCAGATAGGCGAGCAGCACATAACGCGCGCTACGCCGGCCGCTCAGGCCGCCGCGCTGGTGTACCCATAGCAGAGCCACAATCACCGCAAAGGTCATCAGCGATAAGACCGTCTTATGGTCGAGGCGCAACAGCGCCCGCCGTTCGAGCCAGGTGATCGCCATGCCGCTGGCCAGCGCCACCGTCAGTACGGCAGCGCTGGCCCCAAGGAGCCGGGCCTGAAGCGCTTCGCCCTCGGCCACCGACGGCAAGTGGCGGGTGAAGGCATTGGGCCGCTTGTTCTTGAGGGCGCGTTCCTGCACGAACACCCCGGTTCCGGCGACCGCCGCCAGGGTCAGCAAGCCATAAGCGACGATCGAAACCAGAATATGCAATTGCAGCCACACGGCCGGCACCGCGCCCGAAAGCGGTCGCTCCGGTGCGTGTTGCCAGATCGTCGCCAGGACGGCGAGCAGGAAGAGATAGCCGATCAGCAGCGGCGTCAGCCGCCAGGCAACGCGGTTGACCAGCGCCAGACCGGCGAACAGGACGACGCTGACCGTGATCGATAGCCACAGGGCCGCAGCGAGCCCGGTATGCCAGACCCGGCCGAGGTGAATGATCACCCACAGCGCCGGCCCGGCGACGGCGACCGCGATCAACGCCCAGTACCGGCCATCGCGGGCATCGCCTGCGGCTGGCTGCATGAGCGGCAACATGCCCGCCGGCAGCAGGGCAAGCATTGCCGCCAGACTGATCAGCAACGAATTCGACATCGGCAAACTATAACGCCTTCCATGCCCCCCGGCCTAGCCGGACCGGGATCGTGGGCTAAACGCCTTCGACCACCACCATTTTGAATGTCGCCGCCCCGGCACGCACCCGGCGCGCGGCGGTGTATTCGACCGAAGTGTAGAAGTTTCGCGCCTGGTTGAGCGACGGAAACTCGATGATCACCACCCGGCTCGGCCGCCAGTCGCCTTCGAGCACCGCCGACTGCCCGCCCCGGGCAAGGAAACGCCCGCCATGCTTGGCGATCGCGCCGGGGCTGAGCTTCTTGTATTCCTCGTACTGGGTCGGGTTGGTGACATCGACATCGGCGACGACATAGGCAACCATTTCCGTTCCTCCCGGGCGCATCCGCCTGCTAAGTTGCGCGGAGCTTAACCGATCCGCCGACAGGGGCAATGACCGATTGCATCGCATTGATCGTCGCCGCCGGGCGCGGCACGCGGGCCGGCGGCGCGGCAGCGGGGCTGCCGCCGAAGCAGTACCGGGCCCTCGCCGGCCGTTCCGTCCTGCGCCACAGCCTCGAGACCTTCAGCCGTCATCCGCGCATCGCCGGCGTGCGCGCCGTCATCCATCCGCAAGATCGCGCGCTCTACGACACGGCGGCCGAAGGGCTCGACCTGATGCCGCCGGTCGATGGCGGCGCGACGCGCCAGGATTCCGTCCGCCGCGGGCTTGAAAGCCTCGCCGACCGGCCGCCGGCGCTGGTGCTGATCCACGATGGCGCGCGGCCCTTCGTCGAGCGCGCCGTCCTCGACCGCATGCTCGATGCGCTTGCCCACGCGCCAGGCGCCATCGCCGCCGTGCCGGTCAGCGACACGCTGAAGCGCGGCGCAGACGGCCGCGTCGCCGCGACTATCGAGCGCACCGGCCTGTGGCGGGCGCAAACCCCGCAAGGGTTCCGCTATGCCGATATCCTCGCCGCGCATCGCCAAGCCGCTGGGGCCGAGCTGTCCGACGACGCCGCCGTCGCCGAACAAGCCGGCCTTGCCGTCACGCTGGTCGCCGGGAGCGACGATAATTTCAAGATCACCACCGAGGACGATTTGCGGCGGGCCGAACGCCTGACGCTGGCCGCCGCCGGCGAAACGCGGGTCGGCACAGGGTTCGACTGTGCGTTTCATACCGCCAGATGAGCACGGTCAGGCCAAGACCCATGACCAGCATGAGGTACGGCATGGCATGGTGCCAAAGCGCGAACCGGAGATGCTTGAAGGCGCGGATTGCCGGGGACATGGCGCGCTCGCCGCCGGGGATATCGGCGAGCATTTTCCGCCCGCCGATCCGCGCTGGCGCGGTGCCGATTCGGCGCGCTTTCTCGTCCACGCCGCCGGCCTGGTCGCCGCCCACGGCGGCGGTATCGTCCATGTCGACGTGACGATCGTCTGCGAGCGTCCCAAGATCGGGCCGCATCGCGCCGCCATGGTCGCGCGGCTGGCCGATATTCTCGGTCTTCCGGCAAGCCGCTGTTCGGTCAAGGCAACGACGACCGAAGGGCTTGGCTTTACCGGTCGCGGCGAAGGGATTGCCGCGCAAGCGGTCGCCACCCTCCGCCTGCCGTCCTAGGTCCCGCCATCAACTCTGCGGCTGGCGACCGCTCGGAACGAAATAAGTCAGGATCATGTCGACATTTTCGCCGTCGTTCGCCAGCGGTAACGCCAAGCGGGCAAGCGAAAAGAAATCGCGGCCCGCGACAGTCAGCGGCGTTTCCCAGTAATGCGGCTGCTTGGTCCGAATTATACTGGCAAAATTGGCGTGGATGGCGTCGTAACCGACTTGCAGCACGACCTGATCGATGAATTTTCCCGTAAAGTCGGCGCCGAATATCTCGACCATCAGCGTGCCGATCAGGCGAAAGCGGAAGCGATATTCCGCGCCGGTCGGAATCACATCGACCAGCACAACGCCGGGCAGCAGCCTGTGGATTTCCAGCGGATCGACATGCTGCCGTCCCGGCAGCCTGCCGGGCGGCGCCTTGCTCAACCAATAATCGAAAATCTCGCGGAAGCGCGGATCCTTCGCTTCCGTCGGAAACATGGCGTGTGGCGTTCGCGGGTTGCAGCCCATCTTCACGATCCGCCTTCGATTACACAACGCGGGATAAAGGCCCCGAATCGTTCGCAACTTCGTCGACATAAATCCTTTTGGCGGCGGCGCGATCAATCGCCCAAATTACGTACGCCAAAGGTAACATTCGCCCGGTGCCGCAAGCTATCGCGATGAATCACGATGGCGGCGGGTTCTCCGAAGACCGCCGGATCGCTTTGCCCGGCAGGCCGGTTATGGCAAACTGCCGCTATGCTACCCGACGGATCGCTCCTCGCCGCCTTCGCCATCGCCTCGCTCGCTGTCATCCTGTTGCCCGGCCCAGACACAATCTATGTTGTGTCGCGCAGCGTCGGCCAGGGCCGCAAGGCCGGCATGGTGGCGACTCTTGGCATCTCGTCGGGCCTCGTTATTCATCTGACGGCTGCAACGCTAGGTATTTCCGGCCTTTTCCTCTATGCCCCGCTCGCCTATGACGTGATCCGCTATCTCGGCGTTCTCTATCTCCTCTATCTCGCCTGGCGGGCATTTACCGACGCCGATGTCGATCCGCTCGCCTTCACCGCCGACACCGCGCGACGCCGCCTGTCGCGCGCCTGGTCCGAGGCGCTGCTGACCAACCTGTTCAATCCCAAAATCGTGATCTTTTTCATCGCCTTCCTGCCGCAATTCGCCGATCCGGCCAAGGGCTCGATACCGTTGCAGATATTCTCCCTCGGGCTCTGCTTCATGGTCGCCGGGCTGCTTTATATGGTCGTTATCGCCCTCACTTTCGGGCTGTTCGGCAATTGGCTCAAGCAGCGGCCGCTCTATTGGCGCATTCAGCGCTGGACCATGGGCACGGCGCTGGGCGGACTGGCCGTCTGGCTCGCCTTGCCAGACCGCCGTTAGCCTTCACTCCTCCGCACCGACCTCATCCACCCCCAACCGGCGTCGCCGATGCCCCTACTTAAGCTCAGGCCCGGTTCGCTGCCCGCCGGCATGCCGTTCTGGCACCCAGCCAGCCTAACCGCCACGTGGTTCG
>JACQAF010000101.1 GCA_016195145.1 Rhodospirillales bacterium | reverse complement strand
CGCCCGCGCACTGGCGACGATCATCAACGTCTTCGATCCTTATGTCGTCGTGCTGGGCGGCGGGCTGTCGCGCATCCCGCGGCTTTACGCCGACGTGCCGCGCGAATGGGGAAAATGGGTGTTTTCCGACCGGGTCGACACCAAGCTCGTTCCGCCGATGCACGGCGATTCGAGCGGCGTGCGCGGCGCCGCCTGGCTATGGCCGCCGGCAGGCGACCGATAACGCGATCAGCACTGCGGTTTGGGCAGGGCGTCGAGGCGGGTAAGCTGCGCCTTGATCGAGAAATCGCTGTAATCGAACACGAAGTCGCGGCCGACGCCGTTATCGAGCATCCACACGCTGGTTTCGTAATCGGGCTCGGCGTTGCGGTCGCCGGGTTTGAATATGGCGAGCCGCATGCGCCACGACGGACGCTCGACCACCTTATCGATCGTCGTCGAGCCGGCCGGCTCCGGCGGATGCGGGGAGCCGATCGCGGCGCTGATATCCATCGCCCCGTCGAAGGTCGCGCCGTCGAACACCGGCCGCGAGACATGACGCTCCCCCGCCTCGGCGGCGCGGATAAGGACAAGCGAGTGTTCGGTTGGAAACAGGGTGCCCGGCGGCAGATCGATGGTCTGCCCTTCCGGTTTGGTGAACTCCGCCTTGCCGCCTTTGCCGTGCGCCGCGAGCCGCGCGCCGCCGCGCAGTTCTTCCGACACCTCGCCGTTGCGCAACGAACGCAAGGTGAAGCGATAATGCAGACCGTCGCGCGCCTCCCAGCTCGAAAACGAGATGTCGGTGTCGATCGGCTCACCCTCGCCGTCGAAAACCTGGAAGCGCATGCGCTGGTTCAGCGTCCAGCCCTCGCACACTTCCTGCAGCTCCAGCGACATCGTGCCGCGGATGGCGTTCACCCCGCTACCGGCCCGCGCCGCCCCCATGCTCAGCGTGTACAGCGCGCGGTGCGAGACGAGCTGCGCCGCAGCCGGCTCGGCCATGACCGTCAGCGCAGCGGCAACCCCAAGCAACCACCAGCGAAATCGCATCGGACGAGCTCCATATCCGGCGGAAATCCTGCCGCCGCACGAAAAAACTCGCTTATTATGGCATTGATTCGGGGGGTGGGAACAGCCTGCGGCCGGCGGCCCGCCCTTCGGCTTGCGGCAACCGCCAGACCGGGACCGGCATGAAATTTCCGCGCACCCTACGCCTCGACACATCCGACGAGAAGATTTTCGACTGCCCGGCGGCGAGCGGCGAATGGGCGGTCACCGGCGCATTCCGTTTTGTAAACGCCGATCTCGCCAAACTCGACGGCAAGGCCGTGCAGGCGTTCAAGAACGCCTGGTTCGGCCTTGAAAGCTTCGGCGCGTCGACCCTGGTCGAGGTGGCGGAAATCGACGCCGACGCCTACGAGGCGCTCACCCGCCGGCTGGCGGCGCATTTCATCGAAAGCTACGGCGCGCCGGACGCGCTCGCCGCGGTCGAGGCGGCGCAGGAGGAAATGGCCTTCGCCGCCAGCCTGTGCGACCACCCGCCGCACACCCTGCTCACCCTGCAGCGCGAGATGACCGAAAGCCAGGGCCTGATCGAGAAAGTGCGCGTCGTCGTCAAGTCGCGCGCCGGGGATTTCTCGCGCGTCTGGGACGCGCGTCCGGAAACCGACTAAGCCGCCCGCGCCCGCATCGCCGCGATCAGCCGCCCGTCGATGATCGCAAGACCGACAAAGACCAGTCCCATGCCGGCGAAATTATGCGCCGCCAGCCGCTCGCCCAGCGCCAGCGTGCCGAGCAGCAACGCGCCGACCGGGATAAGGAACGTGACCAGCAGCAGGTTGGTCGCCCCGGCCGTCGCCAGCAGCCGGAAATAGATTGCATAGGCGAGCGCCGTGCTGAGCAGGGCGAGCGCCACAATCGAGATTATCGCCGCCGGGCCGGGCATGGCCAGCGTCCACGGCTGATCGACGACGAGCACGAGCGGCAGCATGATCAGCGTCGAGGCGGAAAGCTGCCCGGCAGCCGAGACGACCGGCGGTTGACCCTTGAGCCGGCGGCCGAAAATCCCGGCGGCCGAATAGGAAATCGCCGCGCCGAGAATGGCGATCTGCGCCCATAAATCGACGCCGAGGCCGCTCACCGCCTCCGGCCCGATCAGCACCGCGACGCCGCCGATGCCGACCGCGACGCCGATGAATTTGCGCGCGTTCATCCGCTCGTCGCGGGTGAAGAAATGGGCGAGCGCAATGGCGAATAGCGGCGTGGTCGCATTCAGGATCGAGGCGAGGCCGCTGGCGATATGCGTCTGGCCCCAGACGATCAGCCCGAAGGGAATGACGTTGTTGAGCAGCCCCAGCGCCGCGAAATTCGCCCACATCGCCGGGTCGCGGGGAAAGCTATGCCCGATGGCGCGGGCGTAAACGCCGAGCGCCGCGGCCGCAATCGCGACCCGGGCGAAAACAATGGTCAGCGGCGGCAGGTCGCCGACCGCGAGTGCAACGAAAAAGAACGACCAGCTCCACAGCACCGCCAGCGCCAGAAGCTGCGCCCATTCCCGCCGATCCATCGGTCCGATCGCTGTAGCCGGCATGTGGCCCTCCGCTTCCGTCTGCTAGTCGCGCGAAACTAACCGTCGACGGCAGCGCCGCACCACCCGCTTCTTGCGGGGATCAGGATTTCTTCGGCGGCGGCAGGTCGAGCCTGATCGACAGTTCCTTGAGCCGCGCCGGCTCGATTTCCGACGGCGCCTGCATCAAGAGGTCTTGCGCCTGCTGGTTCATCGGGAAGGCGACCACCTCGCGGATATTCGGCTCGTTGGCCAGCAGCATGACGATGCGGTCGATGCCGGGGGCCGAGCCGCCATGCGGCGGCGCGCCGAACTTGAAGGCGTTGAGCATGCCGCCGAAGCGTTTCTCGACCTCGTCCTGCGAATAGCCGGCGATGGCGAAGGCCTTGTACATGGTGTCAGGGCGATGGTTGCGGATGGCGCCCGAGGACAGCTCGACCCCGTTGCACACGATGTCGTACTGGAACGCCTTGATGGTCAGCGGGTCCTTGGTCTCCAGCGCTTCCAGCCCGCCCTGCGGCATCGAGAACGGGTTGTGGCTGAACTCGATCTTCTTGGTGTCCTCGTTGAATTCGTACATCGGGAAATCGACGATCCAGCAGAAGCGGAAGTCGCCGGGCGCGATCAGGGCCAGCTCCTCGCCAAGCTTCTTGCGCACCGTGCCGGCGAATTTCGCCGCCGCGCCCGGCTTGTCGCAGACGAAGAAGACCGCATCGCCATCCGCCGCGGCGCTCGCCGCCCGGAGCATCTCAAGCCGCGGCGTATCGAGGAACTTGGCGATCGGCCCCTTGGCCGCCCCGCTCTCGAACACGACATAGCCGAGGCCGGGCGCGCCCTCGCCGCGCGCCCAGTCGTTGAGCTTGTCAAAGAAGCTGCGTGGCCGGTCGGCGACTTTGGGCGCGCGGATGGCCCGCACCACACCGCCGGCGGCCACCGCCTTGGCGAACACGTTGAAGGCGGAATCGCGGAACACCTCGCTCGCCTCGACGATCAACAGCGGATTGCGCAAATCCGGCTTGTCGGAGCCGTATTTGAGCATCGCCTCGTCGAAGGGAATGCGCGGGAACGGCGGCTTGGTCACCGTCTTGCCCTTGGAGAATTCCTCGAACACGCCGGCGAGCACTGGCTCGATGGCGGCGAACACGTCGTCCTGGGTGACGAACGACATCTCGAAGTCGAGCTGGTAGAACTCGCCCGGGCTGCGGTCGGCCCGTCCGTCCTCGTCGCGGAAGCATGGCGCGATCTGGAAATAGCGGTCGAACCCGGCGACCATCAGCAATTGCTTGAACTGCTGCGGCGACTGCGGCAGGACGTAAAACTTCCCCGGATGCTGGCGCGACGGCACCAAAAATTCGCGCGCGCCTTCCGGAGTTCCCTTCGTGAGAATCGGCGTTTCCACTTCAATGAAATTTTGTTTGTGAAGATAGTTGCGGAAAAACGTTTCGACGTTGTCGCGCAAAATAAGATTCTTCGTCATGCGCTCGCTGCGCAGATCGACGAACAGCAATTGACCGTGATCGCGCTTGCGATGCACCCAGCCCGACAGGCGCGCGCTTTCCCCCGCGTCGGCAAGGCGCAGCGCGCCACAGTTATGGGTGCGATAGGCGTGCATCGCCTCTGAT
>JACQAF010000087.1 GCA_016195145.1 Rhodospirillales bacterium | reverse complement strand
GGACGAGCGGATTCATTTGATCAGCGACAATAGTTCCTTGAGCGCCGGATGATCGCCGCGCCCCAGCCATTCGAAGACCACCATCTCGCTTGTCACTACGGCGACGCCGGCCTGGGCCATGCGGGCGAGCGCCACGCCGGCATCGTCCTTGCGGCGCGAGGCCACGGCGTCGGCAACCACCGCCACCTCATACCCGCGCGCGCGCAGGCCCAGCGCTGTCTGCAACACGCAGACATGCGCCTCCGCCCCGCAGATGACCGCCTGCGGCCGGTCGATTTCGGCGAATCGCGCTGCCCAGCCCGGTTCCTCAGGGGCGCAAAAATGAATTTTTTCGGAAACCGCCGCCGGTTCGACGAGCCGCGCAAGGTCCGGAACCGTCCGGCCCAGCCCTTTGGCATAATGCTCGGAAACCAGGATCGGAACGTCGAGCCGTCGAGCCGCCCCGACCAGCAAGGTACAGCCCCGCAACAGTTTTTCGCCGTCGGCCACGGCCGGGACGAGGCGTTCCTGAACATCGATGACGAGAAGAACGGAGCGGTCGGCGTTGAGCAACATAGTTAATTTTCGGTAAACGGGGAGTCACCCTAACCCACCCCGACCCGGCCGGCCAAGCCCGCGCAACTCTCGGGAAAAGTTGACTTTGGGCTTGGAGTTTCTATGATCCGACCCCATCTAATGACTGGGCGTCGCCGGTAGACGCGGCCCATGATTGGACGCGCGAACTCGCCGCCCAGGTGGCTGAGAATTTCGAGGTTTACGGCAAGTATCACAAGCTATCGAAGGCGCTGCTGATCGGCGGCGTGTCGTACACCGACCAGGAAAAGCTGCTCGACCGCGGCGTCGACGTGCTGATCGCCACGCCAGGCCGCCTGCTCGACCATTTCGAGCGCGGGCGCATCCTGCTCAACGACGTCAAGGTCCTGGTCATCGACGAGGCCGACCGCATGCTCGACATGGGCTTCATTCCCGATGTCGAGAAGATCGTCAAACTGCTTCCGCCCTTGCGCCAGACGCTGTTTTTCTCGGCGACCATGCCGCCGGAGATCCGCCGCCTCGCCGACGCCTTCCTTTCCAACCCCAAGGAAATCACTGTCGCCCCGCCGGCCTCGCCGGCGGCGACCGTCGCCCAGGGGCTCACGGTCATCGATCCGATGGCCAAGCGCGAGGCGCTGCGCCGGTTGATTCATACCGAACAGGTAAAAAACGCCCTCATCTTCTGCAACCGCAAGCGCGACGTCGATACTCTCTATAAATCGCTCAAGAAGCATGGCTTCAACGCCGGTGCCCTGCATGGCGATATGGACCAGGGCACGCGCACCGCGACGCTCGACGCCTTCAAGCGCAACGAGATTACGTTGCTCGTCTGCTCCGACGTGGCGGCGCGCGGGCTCGATATCGACGATCTGTCGCATGTGTTCAATTTTGATGTGCCGATCCATGCCGAAGACTACGTGCATCGCATCGGCCGCACCGGCCGGGCGGGGCGCAGCGGGCGCGCTTTTACCTTCGCCACACCCGAGGACGGCAAGTTCGTCGCCGCTATCGAGAAGCTGATCAGCAAGGCGATACCACGCATCGAAATCGAGGGTCTATCAGGCCTCGCCCTCGACGCTGGCCAAGGCGAAGGCGATTCTCGCGGTCGGCGCCGCGGCGCCGGTCGTGGCAGGAGCCAGGGCAAACCCAGTCGGTCCGCGCCGGCGCGCCCCACGGCCAACGCGGCCGCGCGCGAAGAACCTCGTTCCGACCGGCCGCGCCAGCCCGAACCGCAGCCACATGTCGAATCCGCCCGCTCCGCGCCCGCACTCGTGCCGGCGCACCCAGTGGCCGCCGTAACCGCCCGCGAAGAGCCGCGTTCCGACCGGCCACGCCAGCCCGAACCGCAGCGCGTCGGACCTACCCGGCCCGCGCCAGCGCGCCAGGAACAACGCGGATCGCGCCGCGGCGGACGCAACGACGATGATGACGGCCCGACGCCGGTTGGCCTCGGCGATCACGTTCCGGCGTTCCTGATGCGCGGACGCCGCGTCGTAGGGTAGACTGCCGCCCGAATCCGAACGCAGTTATCGAAGCGTAGTTCCGGCCGGGGACGGAAAAGCATGCAAACCATCTTCATCATGGTGAAATGCGAACTGGGCCGCGCATATGACGCGGCCGACGAAGCCGTGCAAAACATCGAGCAGGTCTCCGAGGTCTATTCGATCTCGGGCCAGTACGATCTGATGATGAAATGCTATCTCACCGACGAGCAGGATATCGGCCACTTCGTCATGGGTGTCCAGAAACTGCCGGGCGTGAAAGACACCTTCACCCTGATCACCTTCAAGGCGTTTTCCTGACCGCAGCGCCGGTCCAATCCCCCACCCTCCCCTTGCCGTCGAAGATCAATTATTTTAGACTTAAAATAATTGTTTGACCCTGATAGGCACGCGGAGGAGGTATGGATTCGGTGATCTCCGCCAAGATCGGATCCGCAGAAACCGAAACAGCCCCGCGCATACTGGCCGGGCGGCACGCCGTCGTGACCGGCGCTTCGCGCGGCATCGGGGCAGCGATTGCTGGCGAACTCGCCCGTCTTGGCGCAGACCTGACGCTGATTGCGCGCAATCCGACGCCGCTCCGGGATCTTGCTGCGACACTGGGCAAGAGCGGCGTCAAGGTACGGCACGGCGTGGCCGACGTGACCGACGAGGCGGCGCTTGCCAAAGCGCTCGCCGACGCCGCATCCGCATTCGGCGCGCCGGCCATCCTGATCAATAACGCCGGGGCGGCGGAAAGCGCCCCCTTCGCCAGGACCGATCCGGCGCTGTGGCGGCGGATGATCGACGTCAATCTCAACAGCGCCTATGCCGCGACCCGCGCCGCGCTGCCGGCAATGACCGCCGCCGGATGGGGCCGCATCATCAACATAGCCTCGACCGCCGGCCTCAAGGGCTACGCCTATGTCAGCGCCTATGTCGCGGCCAAACACGGCCTCGTCGGCCTCACCCGCGCGCTGGCGATCGAGGTCGCCAAGACCGGCGTCACCGTCAATGCCATCTGTCCCGGATATACCGACACGCCGATGGTCGAGGCGGCGGTCGCCAACATCGCCGGCAAGACCGGCCAGTCGCCGGACGAGGCGCGCGCGACGCTTGCAGCGGCCAACCCGATGGGGCGCCTGATTCGGCCCGAGGAAGTCGCCGCCGCAGTTGGGTTCCTTTGCCGGCCGGCCTCTGCTGCAATCACCGGCGAGACCCTCGTCATCGCCGCCGGAGAATCCGTCTGATGCCGCAGGATGTCGTCGCCCTGTCCCCGGCCGCCGACCGCGAAAGCGGGCTCGCCCGGCATGACAAGCTTGAACTGCGCGTGTGGCTGCGGCTTCTCACCTGCGCTAACATGATCGAGGGGCGCGTGCGCGCGGGATTGCGCGAGACGTTCGACATCACGTTGCCGCGCTTCGATCTTCTCGCCCAGCTCGACCGCGCGCCCGACGGCCTGACCATGGGCGAATTGTCGGACCGGCTGATGGTCTCCAACGGCAACGTGACCGGCCTCGCCGACCGCCTTGTCGCCGAGGGGTTGGTCAGCCGCGCTACCGCTTCCCACGACCGCCGCCGCGCCCGCCTCAGGCTAACGCCGGCCGGCAAGCGGGCCTTCGACGTCATGACGCCGGTGCACGAACGCTGGGTCGACGATCTGCTCGCCGGCCTCGACCGGACGGAAATGGCAGCGCTGCTCGACCTTCTCGCCAAACTGAAACATTCGATCCGCGCCGCCAGCGAGGCCGGCGCCAAACCGGGAGATACTTCGTGACCCTGACCGCCTATACCGCCGACCGTTTCAGGCCGGTCCATTTCGGCTGGCAGGTCGGCGACAAGGTCGCCACCATTACGCTCAACAATCCAGCGCGCAAGAACCCGCTGACCTTCGACAGCTATGCCGAATTGCGCGACCTGTTCCGCGATCTTGTCTATGTGAACGACATTCGCGCCGTGGTCGTCGCCGGCGCCGGCGGAAATTTCTGTTCGGGCGGCGACGTGCACGACATCATCGGCCCGCTGGTCAAGATGCCGATGCCCGACCTGCTGCGCTTCACCCGCATGACCGGTGATCTGGTCAAGGCAATGCGCCTTTGCCCGCAGCCGATTGTCGCCGCAATCGACGGGGTGTGCGCGGGGGCCGGCGCCTGCATCGCCATGGCCGCCGACCTGCGGTATGGCACGCCGAACGCCAAGGTCGCGTTCCTGTTTACCCGCGTCGGCCTTGCCGGGTGCGATATGGGTGCTTGCGCCATCCTGCCGCGCATCGTCGGCCACGGGCGCGCCGCCGAACTGCTGTTTACCGGCCGCGCCATGGCTGGCGAAGAGGCGGAACGCTGGGGATTCTTCAACAAGCTCTGCCCTCCCGGCGGCGTGCTGACGAGCGCGCTGGAGACGGCGCGCGCGCTCGCCGACGGCCCAAGCTTCGCCCATGCAATGACCAAGAGAATGCTCGATCAGGAATGGAACCTGGGCATCGAGCAGGCGATCGAGGCCGAAGCCCAGGCGCAGGCGATCTGCATGAGCACCGAGGATTTCGCTCGCGCTTACCATGCCTTCACCGACAAGGAAAAACCGCGTTTCGAGGGGAACTAGGCGATGCCCGACCGCAGCTTTCTCGCCTGGCCGTTTTTCGACGGCGTACATCGCGATCTGGCGGCGAAGCTCGACGCTTGGACGGTCCGCGAGATCGCGCCCCACGAACACGACGAAAGCGACATCGACGCCCTCACCCGCCGCTTCGTCAAGCTGCTCGGCGATGGCGGATGGCTGGGCTATGCCGTGCCGAAGCCCTATGGCGGGCAGTACGACAAGCTCGACGTGCGCTCGCTGTGCCTGATCCGCGAAACCCTCGCCCGTACCTCGGGTCTCGCCGATTTCGCCTTCGCCATGCAGGGGCTCGGCAGCGCATCGATCGCCATGTTCGGCAGCGAGCCCCTGAAGCGCCGCTATTTGCCCGAGGTCCACGCCGGCTCCCGTATCGCCACCTTTGCCCTCTCCGAACCCGAAGGCGGCTCGGACGTTTCGGCCCTGCGGATGACCGCGCGGCGCGACGGCAATGCGTATGTCCTCGACGGGACAAAGACATGGATTTCGAACGGCGGCATCGCCGGCCATTACGTTGTCTTTGCCCGGACCGGCGAGGCGCCCGGGGCAAAGGGCCTGTCGGCCTTCGTCGTCGACGCCGATGCGCCGGGCCTGTCGGTCGCCGAGCGTATCCAGATCAGCGCCCCGCATCCCCTCGCGATGCTGAAATTTGCCGGGTGCCGGGTGCCGGCCACGCAGCTTCTCGGCAAGCCCGGCGAAGGATTCAAGATCGCCATGGCGACCCTCGATATCTTCCGTTCGACCGTCGGCGCGGCCGCGCTCGGCTTCGCCCGCCGGGCGCTCGACGAAGCGTTATCGCACGTCCGCACCCGTGAAGCGTTCGGCCAGAAACTCGCCGATTTCCAGATGACCCAGGCGCGTCTTGCCGACATGGCGACCGAAATCGACGCCGCCGCCCTGCTCATCTATCGCGCCGCCTGGACCAAGGATTGCGTCGCCGAGCGCGTTACCCGCGAGGCCGCGATGGCCAAGCTGTATGCGACAGAAATGGCGCAGCGTGTCGTCGATGCGGCGGTGCAGCTTCATGGTGGGCTCGGCGTCGTCTCCGGCCATCCGGTCGAACGGTTGTATCGCGAGGTCCGGTCGCTGCGCATCTACGAGGGCACCACCGAGATCCAGAAGCTGGTCGTGGCCAGCCAGATTCTTGCCGCCGACGCCGACGCGGAAAAGAAAAAGGCGGCGGAGTGACCGCCATGGCGACTCTCGCACCCATTTCGACCGTCGTTTGCCCCGCCTGCGGAGGCCGCTTCGCCTGCGATCCGGCGGGCCCGTGCTGGTGCAAGGCCGAGGCTTACCGCCTGCCGGTGCCCAGCGCCCAAACCTCGGGCTGTCTGTGCCCAACCTGTCTGCGCGCCGCAGCGGAAAAAGAGCGATGAAGCTTCTCGAGCCGCTTGTCATCAACACGCTCACCCTCCCCAACCGGGTGCTGGTGCCGGCGATGGTGACACGGCTCTCGGGCGAGGACGGATTCGTCAACCAGGCGGTGATCGACCGCTACGTGCGCTACGCGCAAGGGCATGTCGGCCTGATCGTCGTCGAGGCGACGGCTATCCACGGCGCCAAATCGGGACCGTTGCTGCGCCTGTCCGATACCGTTTTCATTCCCGGCCATCGCGAGCTGGTGCACCGGGTCCGCGACGCCGGTCCGTCAAAAATCGTTCCCCAGATCATCCATTTCATGAAGGTGGCGCGCTCCGGCTGGCGGCAGACCATCGACCAGCTTTCGCCGGCCGAAATCGATCTGATTGTCGAACAGTTCGGCGCCGCCGCCGGCCGCGCCCGCGAGGCGGGCTATGACGGGGTCGAACTGCATTCGGCGCACGCTTACACCCTCTCGTCCTTCCTCTCGCGCCACAACAAGCGCCGCGACGAATATGACGGCCGCACCCTTGAGGGCCGCCTGCGCCTGTTCGGCCGGGTGATGGCCCGCGTGCGCGATGTCGTCGGCGCGGATTTTCCGGTCGGCATCCGTTTTCTCGCCGAAGAGGCGATCAAGGACGGTTACGGCCTCCCTGATGCGCAGCGCATCGCCCTCCGCATGGCCCAGATGGGGGCCAATTACATCTCGCTGTCGATCGGCGGCAAGTTCGAGGACGCGGTTCACAAGCCGGGGCAGCCGCTTTACCCCTATACCGGCTATTCGGGCGACAAGTGCATGCCCGGCGAGTGGTATCCGCCCCTTCCCCACGCCCATCTTGCCGCCGGCATCAAGGAATACATCAACGCCAAGGGATTCCGCGTGCCGGTCGTCTCGGTCGGCAAGATCAGCGATCCTGCCGACGCCGAGCGCCTGCTCCAGGAAGGCAAGGCCGACATCATCGGCATGGCCCGCCAGCTTCTCGCCGACCCCGACTGGGCGCGCAAGGTAAAGGAAGGCCGGCCGGAACGGATCGTCCGCTGCATCTATTGCAATGTGTGCAAGCAGCTCGACGAGAACTTCAAGCTGGTTAGCTGTTTTCTCTGGCCCAAGGACGCGATCCAGGCGCCGGTCGAGGATCTTTCCGGCGACGGCCCGCGCTGGCCCGGCGGCGACGCCGCCCTGACCGCGACGGTCAAGGACGGCGCGATCCGGCTCGCCTGGCGACGAGCCGAGGGCGGCGACATCACCGGCTACGACGTTTTCCGCTCCGAGGATGACGGCCGCGCCACCATCGTCGAGGCGGTCAAGGCACCGAAATTCACCGACCGTGTCGTGCTTGGCGGCCTCACTTACGAATATCACGTGATGGCGCACGACAAGTCCGGGCGCCACAGCTTGCCATCCAATGCCGTACGGGTCGCGATGCCGCTGCCCGAATTCGGTTCCTCCGCCGTTCCTGCACCGGAAGAGTCCAACCATGCCTGAAAACACTGCCCATATCGACACCTTCGCCCGCGACAACCTGCCGCCCGCGAACCAGTGGCCGAAAATGAGTTTTGCGCTGCCTGCACTGCATTACCCGCCGCGGTTCAATGCCGGCGTCGAGCTGCTCGACCGCATGGTCGCCGCCGGCCATGCCGAGCGGCCCTGCCTCTGGTTCGGCGACAAGATGTGGAGCTATCGCGAATTGCTGGAGCGGGCGAACCGCATCGCTTGCGTGCTGCGCGAAGAGTTCGGCCTTGCACCCGGCGACCGCGTTCTCCTGCGCGCCGCCAACAACCAGATGATGGTCGCGTGCTGGTTCGCCGTGCTCAAGGCCGGCGGTATCGCAGTCGCCACCATGCCGCTTCTGCGCGCCAAGGAGCTGTCCCACATCCTCGACAAGGCGAAGGTGAAATTCGCCCTGTGCGACGCGCGCCTTGCCGAGGAAATGAAACTGGCCAAAGAGCGCGTTCCCGGCTGCAACGACGTTCTCTACTTCAACACCAACGCCTCGGACGGACTCGAGGCGCATATGGCGCGCAAAAGCATCCAGTTCGACAACTGCAACACCGCGGCCGACGATGTCGCGCTGATCGCCTTCACCTCGGGCACCACCGGTCCGGCCAAGGGCACGGTCCATTTCCACCGCGACGTGCTGGCGATCTGCGACTGCTTCCCGCGCGATATCCTGAAGCCGACCCAGGACGACATTTTCTGCGGCTCGCCGCCGATCGCCTTCACCTTCGGCCTCGGCGGGCTGGTGACGTTTCCGATGCGCTTCGGCGCCTCGACGGCGCTCGCCGAAAAAGCGACGCCCGATCTGCTGCCGCAGGTGATTTACGACCGCAAGGCGACCATCGTTTTCACCGCCCCGACCGCCTATCGGATCATGGCCGAAACCGCGAAGCGCGAACATCTCGCCAGCCTCAAAAAGGGCGTGTCGGCGGGCGAACATCTGCCGCTCGCCATTTTCGAATCGTGGCGCGAGGCCACGGGCATCAAGCTGATCGACGGGCTCGGCGCGACCGAGCTTCTCCATATCTTCATTTCGGCTTCGGGCGACGACATCCGCCCCGGCGCCACCGGCAAGGTGATCCCCGGCTACGAGGCGCGCATTGTCGACGACGCCGGCAATCCGCTGCCGGCGGGCGAG
>JACQAF010000086.1 GCA_016195145.1 Rhodospirillales bacterium | reverse complement strand
CGAAAGGTGGCTGGCTTCGCCGCCTGGTACGAGATGTTTCCACGTTCGCAGGGGACGGTTGAGGGACGCAGTGCGACTTTTGACGACTGCATCCGCCGTCTGCCGGAAATTCGCGATCTTGGATTCGACGTCGTCTATCTAGTGCCGATCCATCCGATCGGGCGAGTCAATCGCAAGGGCCGCAATAACGCGGTCAAGGCCGAGCCGGGCGAACCGGGAAGTCCGTACGCCATCGGCAACGCCGAAGGCGGCCATGAAGCGGTGCACTCCGATCTTGGCACGCTCGGCGATTTTCGCCGCTTCGTCGCCGCGTGCGCGAAGCACGACATGGAGGTTGCGCTCGATTTCGCCATCCAGTGCGCGCCCGACCATCCGTGGATCAAGAAGCATCCCGAGTGGTTCGTTTTCCGCCCCGACGGCACGATCAAACACGCCGAGAACCCGCCGAAGAAATACCAGGACATCGTCAACGTCAATTTCTACGGTTCGCACCGCGAGGCGTTATGGAACGCGCTGCGCGACAGCGTCCTGTTCTGGGCCGGGCACGGCGTCAGGATTTTCCGCGTCGATAACCCGCACACCAAGCCGGTGCCGTTCTGGGAGTGGCTGATCGGCGAGGTGCAGGCGAAATATCCGGACACGATCTTCCTGTCGGAGGCGTTTACGCGGCCGAAGATGTTGAAGGTTCTGGCGAAGGCGGGGTTCTCGCAATCCTACACCTATTTTACCTGGCGCAATTTCAAGCACGAGATCGCCGAGTATCTGACCGAGCTTACGGAATCGGAATGCCGCGAATATCTGCGGCCCAATTTCTTCGTCAACACGCCCGACATCCTGCCGCCGTTTCTGCAGACCGGCGGCCGGCCAGCTTTCCAGATCCGGCTGGTGCTGGCGGCGACGCTGGCCGGCGTCTACGGCATCTATAACGGCTTCGAGTTGTGCGACAACGCGGCGATTCCGGGGACCGAGGAATACCGGGATTCGGAGAAATACCAATACAAGGTTTGGGACTGGGACCGTCCGGGCAACATCAAGGACTATGTCAGGCAGGTCAATCGCGCCCGCCGCGACAACCCGGCGCTGCAGGAATTCCTCAATCTTCGTTTCTACCCGGCCAGCCACGACTCCGTCCTTTTTTACGGCAAGATGACGGCCGATCGCGCCAACATGGTGTTCGTCGCGGTGAATCTCGATCCGTTCGACACCCACGAGGCGACGCTCGAGTTTCCGCTCGCCGAGATCGGGCTCGGCGATTCGGATGCGTTCGAGGCGGAAGACCTGCTGTCCGGGGCGAAACATCTCTGGCGCGGGGCGCCGCAGACCGTTCGCCTGGATCCCAAGGTCAATCCGGCGGCGATTTTCCGGATCACGCCGTTCCGGCACGTCGATTATCGCCCGCCGGCCGGCGCATAAGGGCGGGAGATGAACCCCGAAAACCATCTGTGGTACAAGGACGCCATTATCTACGAAGTCCCGGTTAAGGGATTCTTCGATTCAAACGACGATGGGATAGGAGACTTCGCCGGGCTGACGCAAAAGCTCGACTATCTCCACGATCTCGGCGTCACCGCGGTCTAGGTGCTGCCGTTTTATCCGTCGCCGCAGCGCGACGACGGCTACGATATCGCCGATTACCGCAGCGTCAACCCGACCTATGGCGCGATGCGCGATTTCCGCCAGTTCGTGCGCGAGGCGCATAAGCGCGGCATGCGGGTCATCACCGAACTGGTGATCAACCACACCTCGGACCAGCATCCGTGGTTCCAGCGGGCGCGGCGCGCCAAGCCCGGCTCCGAGCACCGCAGCTGGTACGTATGGAGCGACACCGACCAGCGCTACAAGGACACGCGGATTATCTTTCTCGACACCGAGTCCTCGAACTGGTCGTGGGACGCAGAGGCGAAGGCCTATTTCTGGCACCGGTTCTTCTCGCACCAGCCGGACCTCAATTTCGACAATCCGCACGTCCTCAACGCCGTCACCAGCATCATGAATTACTGGCTCGACATGGGGGTCGACGGGTTGCGGCTCGATGCGATCCCCTATCTGTGCGAGCGCGAGGGAACCAACAACGAAAACCTGGCCGAAACGCACGCCATCGTCAAAAAAATGCGCGCGTCGCTCGATCGCCGTTATTCCGACCGCATGTTCCTCGCCGAAGCCAATCAGTGGCCCGAGGATGTGCAGCATTATTTCGGCGACGGCGACGAATGCCACATGGCCTACCATTTCCCGCTGATGCCGCGCATGTTCATGGCTATCGCCCAGGAAGACCGGCATCCGATCACCGATATCATGCGCCAGACGCCGGAAATCCCTGAAAACTGCCAATGGGCGGTTTTTCTGCGCAATCACGACGAGCTGACGCTCGAAATGGTCACCGACACCGAGCGCGACCGGCTCTGGCAGACCTATGCCGCCGATCCGCAGGCGCGAATCAATCTCGGCATCCGCCGCCGCCTTGCGCCGCTGATGGACAACGACCGGCGCAAGATCGAGATGATGAACAGCCTGCTGATGTCGATGCCCGGCACGCCGATCATCTATTACGGCGACGAGATCGGCATGGGCGACAATTTCTTCCTTGGCGACCGCAACGGCGTACGCACGCCGATGCAGTGGAGCCCGGACCGCAACGGCGGTTTCTCGCGCGCCGATCCCTCGCGCCTCTATCTGCCGCCGCTGATGGACCCCGTCTACGGCTACGAATCGATTAATGTCGAATCGCAAAGCCGCAGTCCGTCCTCGCTGCTCAACTGGATGAAGCGGCTTATCGCTGTGCGCCAGGCGCGCAAGGTTTTCGGCCGCGGCACGCTTGATTTTCTCTATCCCAGCAACCGGCGCATCCTTGCTTACATCCGCAAGCACGAGAACGAAACCGTTCTCTGCGTCGCCAATCTATCGCGCAACGCCCAGGCGGTGGAGCTCGATCTCGCTGAATATATCGGCCGGGTCCCGGTCGAACTGATGGGCCGGGTTTCGTTCCCCCCGGTGCATGATGGGTTCTACATGCTTACCCTGCCGGGGCATTCATTCTACTGGTTCCTGCTGACCGTGCCGGACGAAGCGACCGCCGGGGCGCAATTGCCGCCGGCGATCTCGCCCGAATACGTTACGCTGGTTCTCGGCGATGGCGTTGCGTCGCTGCTTGCCGGGCGCAACAAAACCATCGCCGAACGGGACCTATTCCCCAATTTCCTGCGCGGCCACCGCTGGTACGGGGCGCGGGACGAGGTATTGAAGGGCGTGGCGGTTGCAGCGAGCGCGGCGCTGACCGTGGGCGGCGAGACCTGGGTGTTGCCGATCGTCCAGGCCCGTTTCGGCGAGCCGGCGGCGGCGCGCCGTTATTTCGCGCCGCTGGCCATCGAGTGGAAAGAGATTCACGCCCTGCCGCCGCAGCTGCAGGCCCATACTGCGGCCAAGGTGCGGCGCGGATCGCGCGAGGGATCGATCTACGATACGGCGTATAGCGAGCGATTCATCCTCGCGCTGATGACCGAGTTGCGCGCAGGCAAGACCGTCGAGGCCGGGGAGGGGCAGGTCAGGTTTCTGCCGACGACCGCGCTCGCGCGGTTCCCGGCCCCGGAGCATCCGATTGCCCGGCCGCTCGGCGCCGAACAATCGAACACCTCGGTGCTGATCGAAGATCATGCGGTAATCAAGCTCTACCGGCAGGTCGAAACCGGCGTTCATCCCGAAGTCG
The DNA here is from genome assembly GCA_016195145.1 of Rhodospirillales bacterium. Lineage (GTDB taxonomy): Bacteria > Pseudomonadota > Alphaproteobacteria > CACIAM-22H2 > CACIAM-22H2 > JACQAF01. The sequence goes on along the minus strand of JACQAF010000086.1, from coordinate 1,964 downwards.
AGATGGGCCGTTTCCTGACCGACGTTGCTGGATTCTCGAATACGCCCGCCATGCTCGGGTCGGTGGAGTTCCTTGACGCCAAGGGCGAGCCGACGGTGCTCGCCGTCGCCCATGCCTTCGTGCGCAACCAGGGAGATGGATGGGCATATACGATCGGCTATCTCGAACGGTTTCTCGATAACTGTCTGGTCCTGCCGGCCGACCAGATTGCCGAACCGGCTGCGGCGCATGCGGTTTACCTGACGCTGATCCGCAAACTCGGTCTGCGCACCGCCGAGCTTCACCGCGCCTTGCGCCAAAAGACGACCGTGTCGGCGTTTAAGCCGGAGCCGGTTTCCCAGCGCGACCGCGCCGCGTGGTCGAAGGGTTTGCGCGCCGCCGCCCAGGCGACGCTCGCCACGCTCAAGAAGCGGTTGCCGACCCTGCCGGCCGAGGCGCGGCCGCTCGTCGAAACGCTGCTGGCCAATCGCGCCGAGGTGCTCAAGCAGGCGGCAACGGCGCTGCCCGGCGACGCCGCGCTGATCAAGACCCGCTATCACGGCGATTATCATCTCGGCCAGGTCGTGGTCGCACAGGACGATTTCTTCATTTTCGATTTCGAAGGCGAACCGCGCCGGCCGTTTGCCCAGCGGCGGCGCAAGGATTCGCCGCTCAAGGATGTCGCCGGCCTCGTCCGCTCGCTCGATTACGCCGCGTGGGCCGCCCTCGACCGCGTCGCCAAGGACAAACCGGAGCGGCGCGGCGATCTGCAACGATACGCGCTCGCCTGGCGCGACGCGGCGACGGCGGCGTTCCTCGACGCTTATCGCGAGGCGATTGCCGGCTGCGATTCCTATCCCGAACAACCGGCCATCGCCCGCGGCGTTCTTCGGCACTACATGCTGGAGAAGCTGTTTTACGAAATCGGCTACGAGCTGGCGAACCGCCCGACCTGGATCGGCATTCCCCTGGCCGGAGCGATTAGCGCGATCCTGCCCAAAGAACGCGCGGATGGCGACCATGAACGCAAGAGCTGACGATCTCGATGCGATCGTGCGCGGCGACCATGCCGATCCATTCGCGGTGCTGGGCGTTCACGAAGTGGGGAACGGCCTTGAAGTGCGAACCTTCATGCCCGGCGCGCGTTCGGTCGAGGTAATCGACGGGCGGACCGGCAAGAAGGCGGCGACGCTCGCGCGGATACGCGACGAAGGATTGTTCGCCGGCCGCCTCTCTAGGCAGTTTCCCTACCGGTTCCGGGTCGACTGGGACGGGGTCACGGTCGAGCTTGACGATCCCTATCGCTTTCCGCCGATCCTGGGCGAGGTCGACGCCCATTTGCTGGCCGAAGGAAATCATCTCGATTCGTACCGGAAGCTGGGCGCGCACCCGGCGATTGTCGACGGCGTTGCCGGCACGACATTCGCCGTCTGGGCGCCCAATGCACGGCGCGTCTCGGTGGTCGGCGACTTCAATCAGTGGGATGGCCGGCGCAACCCGATGCGCATGCGCCGCGAATGCGGCGTGTGGGAAATATTTGTGCCCGGCATACGGCCGGGGGAGCGTTACAAATTCGATATTCTCGGCGTCGGCGGCCATCAGTTGCCGCTCAAGGCCGATCCTTTCGCATTCCGCACCGAGACGCCGCCGCAGACGGCCTCGATCGTTCATGTTCCCGAACAGCGCGCGTGGACCGACGACAGGTGGATGACGGCGCGCGCCGCCGCCAATCGGTACGACGCGCCGATCTCGATCTACGAGGTGAATCTGGGGTCGTGGCGGCGGGTGGCGGGGGAGGGAAACCGGTTTCTCACCTACCGGGAACTCGCCGAAACGCTAGTTCCCTACGTGCGCGAGATGAATTTCACCCATGTCGAGCTAATGCCGGTAACCGAATATCCGTTTGGCGGATCATGGGGCTATCAGCCGACTGGCATGTTCGCCCCAACCGGCCGGTTCGGGGGGCCAGAGGATTTCCACGCCCT
>JACQAF010000007.1 GCA_016195145.1 Rhodospirillales bacterium | reverse complement strand
GGGCGGCGCGCGGGGCCCTGACTGTCCTGGTGGTGGTCGCGCTGGCGCTGATCGTCGGCTGGCTGCTGGTTGCGCTGACCCGCCGGGTGGCGTGGGGCGGCGTGGTCGAATTGCTGCTCGCCACCGTGCTGGTGGCGCAGCGCTCGCTCTACGATCACGTGGCGGCGGTGATGCGGGCGCTCGATGCGGGCGGGCTGGCGGCGGGACGCGAAGCGGTGCGGCACATTGTCGGCCGCGATCCCGAGAGCCTTGACGAGCATGGCGTCGCCCGGGCCGGCATCGAATCGCTGGCCGAGAATTTTTCCGATGGCGTTGTGGCACCGGTGTTCTGGTACGTAATCGCCGGCCTGCCGGGGATGCTCGCCTACAAGGCGATCAACACCCTCGACAGCATGATCGGCCATCGCAGCCCGCGTTATCTCGCCTTCGGCGCCGCCGCGGCGCGGCTCGACACGGCGGTCAATTTCATTCCGGCGCGGCTGTCCGGCCTGATCCTCTCGCTGGCCGCATTCATCGCCCCGACCGCCTCGCCGTCCGGGGCGTTCCGAACGATGTTCCGCGACGCGCGCAAGCATCGCTCGGTCAACGCCGGCTGGCCCGAGGGAGCGACCGCCGGCGCGCTCGGCCTCGCGCTCGCCGGCCCGCGCCGCTACGGCAGCGAGACGGTCAACGACCCGTGGATCGGCGACGGCCGCGCCCGCGCGACTGCGCAGGACATGCGCCGCGCGCTCTATCTGTTCGTCGTCGCGTGCCTGATCAATGCGGCGCTGGTCGGCGCGCTGGCCGTTATGCGCCGCGCCGGCGGGGCATAACGGTTCAGCGCGCATTGGCGATCTCCAGAATCCGCTCGAGATCGAGCGCACCGGCCATATGGTCGGCGAGCCGGTCGAGCACGGCGTCGATCTCGGCTTCGTAAGCGAACCCGCCGCCGGCCGGGCCGAGGCCGCGCGCCGCGCGCAGCCGGTCGAGAAAGGCGCGCCGGAATCCGTCGGCCGCGAACAGGCCATGGAGATAGGTGCCGAAAACCCGACCGTTGGGCGCAATAGCACCCTCGGCCCGATCGCCGACAACGACGAACGGCCGCGCGGCATCGGGACCCCGCGTTTCGCCCATATGCATCTCGTAACCGCGCACCGTATGGCCCGACGATTTCGCGCAGTACCTTCGTTGGCGCGAGCACGGTCTCGACATCGAGCAGGCCGAGACCCGGCGCTTCGCCGGCCGGCCCCTCGATGCCGTCCGGATCGGCGACGCGCCGGCCGAGCATCTGATAGCCGCCGCACAGCCCGATTACCGTGCCGCCGCGCCGGACATGGGCGGCTAGATCGATGTCCCACCCCGCCGCGCGCAAGGCGGCGAGATCGGCGAGCGTCGCCTTCGAGCCGGGCAGGACGACGAGGTCGGCGTCGCCCGGCAGGGCCCGGCCCGGCGGGATGAATTCAAGCGCGACCCCCGGTTCGGCGGCGAGCGGGTCGAGATCGTCGAAATTGGCGATGCGCGGCAGGCGCGGCACGGCGATCCTGATGCGCGTTGCCGTCTCGCCCGCCAACGCGTAGCGCCGGCTGTCGAGCGACGCGGTGTCTTCGGCCGGCAGGCGCGCGGCCTCGGCGAACCACGGCACGACGCCGAGATTGGCGAGGCCGGTGCGCAGGGCGATGGCCCGCCCGCCTTCGTCGAACAGGCGCGGATCGCCGCGAAACTTGTTGACGACGAAGCCTTTGATCCGCGCGCGCTCCTCCGGCTCCAGCACCGCCATCGTGCCGACAAGGCTGGCGATCACGCCGCCGCGGTCGATGTCGCCAATCAGCACGACGTTGATCCCCTCGGCGAGTGCGAAGCCCATGTTCGCGATGTCGCCCGCGCGCAGGTTGATCTCGGCCGGGCTGCCCGCGCCCTCGACCAGCACCAGATCGGCCCCGGCGGCAAGGCGGGCGAAGCTTTCGCGCACGCGCGGCAGCAGGCGGCCCTTGAGGGCATGATAGTCGCGCGCCGCGACTGTACCCTCGACCCGCCCCTGGACAACCAGCTGCGCGCCGGTTTCTCCCTGCGGCTTTAGCAGCACGGGGTTCATGTCGATGTCGGGCGTAACGCCGCAGGCGCGCGCCTGCAGCGCCTGGGCGCGGCCGATCTCGCCGCATGCGCCCGAGGCGACGGCGGCGACGGCGGCGTTATTCGACATGTTCTGCGGCTTGAACGGGCGCACGCGCAGGCCGCGGCGCGTATAGGCGCGGGCGAGCCCGGCGACCAGCAGCGACTTGCCGACGTCGGAGCCGGTGCCCTGAAACATCACCGCCGGCACGCGGCCGGCCGGCGGCGGATGGCGGTCAGCGGGGGGCAAGGGCCGCCCTCAGGGCGTCGGCGTTGGGGTTGGAATATTTGCGCTCGATGACGATATCGTTGGCCGTCGCCGCCTGGCCGTAATAGTTGCGGTTGCGCGAATCGCGCTTGTAGATCACCGAGCCTTCGAACGTCCCGCCGCCATAGGCGCCGCGCGTCTTGGCGAAGGCGTAGACATCGGCGCCGAAATTGAACGTCGTTGCCGCCTCGAGTCCCATCCCCTTGGGGCCGAGGGCGAGGCTTGCGTCGGCGCCGAGCTTGAACTGGGTGTCGATCACCTGGCGCAGGGCGCGATCGTTCATGATGGTGAAGACCACTTCGGCGTCCTGGACGCCGGCCTGGAAGCCGAACGAGCCGCTGCCGATGGTGTAAAAGGCGGGGTAGCTCCACTCGCCCTGCGCATCGCGGCCGAGCAGAACGCCCCCGCCGCCCTCGCCGCCGACGATCAGCCCGGCCTTGATCAGCGACGGGACGACCAGCACGCCCTTGGCGCGGGCCAGCGCCTGGTTGAGGGTGGGAAAATCCGGATCGTCGCGCAGCTTGGCGACGGTCGCCCGCGCCTGATCGACGAGTTGCTGTTCGACTCCGGTATCGGGCGGGGTCGCGCAGGCGGCAAGGCCGGCGGCAAGAAAAGCGAGCGCGGCGAGAATCGGGCGGCGCGACAGACGCATGTTCGAGGTTCCTCCGGTGATCAGAATTCGACGCCGGGCTGGGCCTTGATCCCGGCGCGGAAGGGGTGCTTGACCAGGGTCATTTCGGTGACGAGGTCGGCCGCCTCGATCAGCTCTTCGGCCGCGTTGCGGCCGGTGAGCACGACATGCTGGTCGGCCGGCCGGGCGCGCAGGGCGTCGAGCACCGGGCCGAGCGGCAGATAATCGTAACGCAGGGCGACGTTGATCTCGTCGAGCACCACCATGCGCAACGAGGGATCGGCGAGCATCTCCTGCGCCGCTGCCCAGGCGCGGCCGGCGGCGGCGATGTCGCGGGCGCGGTCCTGGGTTTCCCAGGTGAAGCCCTCGCCCATCGTCCTGACGGTCACGAGATCGGGGAAGCGGGCGAGGAATTTAGCCTCGCCAGTGGTCCACGCGCCCTTGATGAACTGGACGATGCCGACCCGCATGCCGTGGCCGAGGCAGCGCATCACCATGCCCCAGGCGGACGAGGATTTTCCCTTGCCCTTGCCGGTATGGACGATGATCAGGCCGCGTTCCTCGGTCTTGCCGGCCATCATGCGGTCGCGCGCCGCCTTGATGCGGGCCATCTTCTCGTGATGTTCGGCGTCGGTGGTCGCGGTCTTGGTCATCGGATTGCCTCCGTCTTGCGGCCCGCGCAGGCGGCGAGCAGGTCATGGGCGCTGTTCGATCGCGGCCGCCATAGGCCGCGGGCCTGGGCTTCGAGAAAACGTTCGCTCATCTCGGCGAGCGCTGCCGGATTGGCCCCGGCGACGAAATCGCGCACCGCCGGATCGGCGACATAGGCCGCGAACAGCGCATCGAAATGGGCGTCGCGCACCGCCCCCGCGGTGGCGGCGAAGGCGAACAGGTAATCGACCGTCGCCGCCATCTCGGCCGCTCCCTTATAGCCGTGACGCATGCAGCCGGCGATCCATTTCGGATTGGCGGCGCGGGCGCGGACGACGCGCGCCACTTCTTCGTCGAGGGTGCGGATGCGCGGCGTCTCGGGCCGCGAATGGTCGTTGTGGTAGACGACCGGCCCGCGCCCGGCGAGGTGCTTCACCGCCGCGGCGAGCCCGCCTTCGAACTGGTAGTAATCGTCGCTGTCGAGCAGGTCGTGCTCGCGATTGTCCTGGTTATGGAGGACGACGCGCACCTCGCGCAGGCGCGCCTCGAACAGGCTGTGCGCCGCTTCGCCCTCGGTTCCC
>JACQAF010000109.1 GCA_016195145.1 Rhodospirillales bacterium | reverse complement strand
CTTCAACACGCTGGCGATCAATCTCAGCCTCGGCCTCGACAATCGCCGGGGCATGTATGACTGCGCGGTGATGCACCGCCACAGCCAGGCCGATGCGGTCGACGAAATCGGGGCCGCGATTGGCCTCTTCGACCGCTTCGGCAAACAGCTTGCCGATAAAGCCGATGGCGCGGAAAGCGATGGCGAGGGTGCCGGCCAGCGCGCCGGGCCCGAATACGGCGACGAACAGCAGCGCCCAGACCAGAGAATTCACCGAACGCGAGGATACGAGGATGAATTTGGCGACATAGTTGAGCGCCGGCACGGGCGTGATATTGCGCGCCGCCATCAGGCCGACCGGCAGGGCAAGACCGAGGGCGATGATCGTTCCCAGCGTGGCGATGTGCAGGGTTTCGATCAGCGCGTCGTGCACGGTGACTGGATAATATTCGAAATCCATCGGCCACATGCGGCTGAACAAGTCGCGGATCTGGGCCGGCGAGTCGTAGAGAAATTCCGGAATGATCTCGACTGTGCGTATCGAGACGACGACCGCCATCACCCCGAGAAGATAAAAGGCGAAACGCGCCAGCCGCTCGCCGGGCGTGAATCGCTGCCAGCGTTTCATGTCGGCGGTCATTGAAAGGTTTTCCGCAACCAGCCGGACAGCACCTCGCCGATCATGATCAGGCTGATGATCGCGATCAGGATGGTCAGCACGAAATCGTAGTCGAAGCGCTGGAAGGCGGTGAACAGGGTGGCGCCGATTCCGCCGCCGCCGACGATCCCGACCATGGTCGAGTTGCGAAGGTTGGAATCGAGCTGATAGGCGCCGAAGCCGGTGAACCGCGCTAGCACCTGCGGCAGTACGCCCATGACGATCACGTTCATGAACGAGGCGCCGGTAGACCGCACCGCCTCGACCTGCTTAAGCGAGATTTCCTCGATCGCCTCGGCGAACAGCTTGGCAATGAAGCCCATCGAGGCGACGATCAGGGCAAGAATGCCGGCCAGCGCGCCGAACCCGACCGCCTTGACGAACAGGATGGCGACGATCACCGGATGGAACGACCGGCACAAGGCGATCATGGCGCGGGCCGGCCAGGTGACCCAGACCGGCATCAGGTTGCGGGCGGCGAACAGGCCGAGCGGCAGCGACAGGAGAATGCCGAAGAACGTGGCGATGATGGCGATCTCCAGGCTTTCCCGCACGCCGACATATAGCAACGCCATCTTGTTTGCGGAAAAATCGGGCGGAAACATGCGATCGAAGAAACGCGCGCCGTTATCGAGGCCGACGACAAAGCGTGTCCATGTGAGGTCGAGCAGCGAGGCGGCGTAGACGACATAGACGGCGAGCGCCGCCCAGCCGAACCGGGCAAGCCGGTTGACCGGAAAGGCCCGCCTGCGGATCCCGGGCGGGTCAGGCGCGATCATTCGAGCCAGCCTTCGCCGCCGTAAATTTTCTTCAGATGATCGTCGGTCAGGCCTTCCGGCGGGCCGTCATAGACCACCTCGCCGTTGGCCATGCCGATCATGCGGCCGGCAAAACGCTTGGCCAGCTCGACATTGTGGATGTTGACGATCACGGGGATATTCCGCTCGCCGGCGATGCGGGCCATCAGCTCCATGATCTCGACCGAGGTTTTCGGGTCGAGCGACGAGGTCGGCTCGTCGGCAAGCAGGATATCGGGCTCCTGCATCATTGCGCGGGCGATGCCAACCCGTTGACGCTGTCCGCCCGACAGGCTGTCGGCGCGCCGGGTGGCGAAATCCGACAATCCGACCGATTCGAGCAATGAAAAGGCGCCGGCAATATCGCGGTCGGGAAAGCGGCGGAGCCAGGCCCGGAACGGCGAAATATAGCCAAGCCGCCCGCAGAGCAGGTTTTCAATGACGGTCAGGCGTTCGACAAGGTTGTATTCCTGGAAAACCATGCCGATGCGCCGTCGCGCCTCGCGCAGCGCCCGACCGCGCAGTCGCGCCAGATCGTGGCCACGAAAGACGATCGAACCGGAAGTCGGCTCGACCAACCGGTTGATGCAGCGGATCAGCGTGCTCTTGCCGGTCCCCGACGGGCCGATGATCGCGGTGATGCCGTGCCCGGGAATGTGGAGCGAGATGCCGCGCAGCACCGGCACGCCGCGCCGGTATTCTTTGACCAGGTTGCGGATGACGAGGGAGCGGGCGTCGCGCCCGCTCCCCGTCGCGAGAGTCGCAGCAACAGCAGCTTCGTTCACTGCTTCGGTTTTGCCGCCTTCTCGGCCTCTTTCTTCGCTGCGGCCGCCGCTTCGCGCGCCGCCTCGCGCTCGTAGGCCACTTTGTTGTACGGCGTGCCGGTTTCCTCGGCCACCTTGCGCACCACCGCCCAATCCTTCTTGTAGGTGATCGGGAAGAAGCGGTCGTCGCCATTGAACTCCTTGGTCATTTCCGACGTGAAGCGGAAATCGTAGAAGCACTGGACGAGCTTTTTTGCAAGGTCGGGTTGCAGATCATGGGCATAGGCGAAGGACGAGGTCGGGAAGGTCTCGCTTTCATAAATTATCCGGATCTCCGATGCCTTGATCGTACCGCGCGTGATCATGCGCTCCAGCACGTCGGAGGCGACCGGGGCCGCATCGTAATCGCCCGAGACGACGCCAAGGGCCGATTTGTCATGCCCGCCCGACATCAGCGGCTTGTAATCGGTGTCCGGCACCAGGCCCTCATTTGGGAAGAGGACGCGCGGCGCGAGATTGCCCGAATTCGAAGACGGCGACGTGTGGGCGACCTTCTTGCCCTTGAGGTCGGACAGTTTTTTATAGGGGCTATCGGCGCGCACCACCATGGCGAGATGATAACCACGCACCTTGGCCGCCGTACCCTTGGCCGCAAACGGGATGGCGCCGGCGAGATTGACTGCGAAGCCGGTCGGACCGGTCGAGAACCCGGCGACGTGCAGGCGGCCGGATCGCATGGCCTCGATCTCGGCCGAATTGGACTGCACCGGGTAATAGACAACCCGTTTGCCCGTGCACTGGCCGAGATAATCGGTAAACGGCTTGAAGATGTTCTGGTAGACGGCCGGGTCTTCGACCGGCGTATAGGCGAATACCAGCGTGCTCGGGTTCTTCCATTTACTCCGATCCTTCGGCGGATCGGCAACGAGGTTGTTGTTCTCGTCGCAATACATGTCATCGAGCTGGCCACGATTCTTGCACCCGTCGGTCGCCGCCGTTGCCGACGTCGGCGCGGCCGCGAGCGCGACGCTTAGAGCCGCGGCCGCAAACGCGGTCTTGGCCATGGTGATGGCAAAGGATTGCATCGGTCCTCCCTAGCTTTTTGCGCAATAAAGATGCGCCGGATGGCGTCTCTGCGCTTATGGGTCACGATATGACCCGTTTTTACCGCACGTCAACCCAAATGACGTCGATGTTCCAGCCTCCGCAATCATACGGAATACCAGCCGATTGCAAACGGTTAGACATAATTCGTTAACTGTTCGCTGCCAAGCTCGCGCTATGGTTGCTTACCCAACGTCTGATTTTTCCCGCAATAGCCCGGCGGTCCATCGGCCAAACGGTGTCCAGTCATCGGGCGTCGCGATTGGCAACGAAGACATGAATCCCGCCTTGGTTGTTACAGGGCGGTGGATGCTCATATCGCTTATCTGGCGCTCGCCCCTGTGCCGGGCGGTCGCGCTCGCAGTGTTCATCAGCATCGTTATCATCGAGACAATTATCCTGGTACCGTCCTATGTTGGATACCGGCAGGCGCGGATCGAGGAAATTGGCCGCGTCGCCCGGGCGGCCGTCGACGCAGCGCTGATAGATTTCAACAGCAGCGCGTCGGCCGAAGCGACACTCTTGCCGCCATTCACGACGGCGCTGACGGCGGCGCCGATTACGGCGTTGATGGTGCGACGCGCAGATGGCCAGATCGTTGCGCAACTTGGGCAATGGGAAGATCGGGCGACAGACGCACAATTGACCTGGATCCGGGCCGATGCATCGGGCGAGATGCTGCAGATCGCCGCTCAGGTCAATACTGCCGAGATCGGCGGACAGTTGACCAAATTCGTGTTCCGCGTGGTGGGGATGGTGCTGCTGGTTTCGGGCTTTGTCACCGCGGCAACAATGGTCGTACTGGTTCGCCTTGTTCTGGCGCCATTGTTGATGCTTCACCGCAGCCTGATGGCGACGGCGAGAAATCCGAGCAACGCGGAAAAATGCATGCTTCCCGTCCCCAGCGGCAACGAGCTCGGCGATGTCTGCCGGACCTTCAACCAGGTGCTGGAAAGCGTCGCCGCCAACCAGGAACAGCTGGAACGCCAGGTCGTCGCACGCACCGCCCAGCTTCGCGTGGTGAACGAAGAACTCATGGGGCGCGAGCAGGAGGCCCGCGAGGCCCAGCGTCGCGCCGAGACGGCAAACCATGCCAAAAGCCGTTTCCTCGCCAATATGAGCCATGAACTACGCACGCCGCTCAACGCCATTCTCGGTTTCTCCGAGGTGATCAAGGATCAGATGTTCGGACCGTCGGCGACGGCGCAATACACCGATTACGCGCACGAAATCCATCGTAGCGGCAGGCATCTGCTCGACGTGCTCAGCGATATTCTCGATATGTCGAGAATCGAGGAAGGGCGCTACGAATTATCGGATGAGGCAGTCGATGTCGCGGCGATCATCGCTGGGTGCCTGCCGATGATTAGCGGCCGGGCGCAAGAAAGCCGAATCGAATTGCGCAATGAGATCCCGACCCGCCTGCCGCTGTTGAGTGCGGATCAACGCGCGGTGAAGCAGGTGATGCTCAATCTTCTGTCGAACGCCGTGAAATTCACGCCGAAAGGCGGGCGGGTACGGATTGTGGCGGCGATCGAGGCGACCGGCGATATGGCCGTATCCGTTATCGACAATGGCGTCGGCATCACGCGCGCAGCGCAATCGGCGATTTTCGAACCGTTTCAGCAGGGCGACCCGACGGTCAGCCGGAAATACGGCGGCGCTGGTCTTGGCCTGTCGATCAGCAAGCGATTCATGCAGTTGCACGGCGGAACGCTGACATTGGTCAGCGAGGTCGGCGTCGGCACCACCGTCACGGCCCGGTTTCCAGCCGCGCGGGTAGCGACGATGGAAGGCATCCTGCGGGCCGTCGCCATGACGGCCAATAAATAAGCTCGGGCCGGTCGGGCACCCTATTGCCGCAGGCCCTCGGCGACGTCCAGCGCCGCGTAAGTCAGGATTCCGTCGGCGCCGGCGCGCTTGAAACCGAGCAGACTTTCGAAAATAACCTGGCCATCGAGCCAGCCGCGCTCGATCGCCCCGGCCAGCATCGCGTACTCGCCGGACACCTGATAGACGAAGGTCGGCACCCGGAACGTGTCCTTCACCCGGCGCACGATGTCGAGATAGGGCATGCCGGGCTTGACCATCACCATGTCGGCGCCCTCGGCGATGTCGAGCGCCACCTCGCGCAGCGCCTCGTCGCCGTTCGCCGGGTCCATCTGATAGGTACGCTTATCCGTCCTGCCGAGGTTCGACGTCGAACCGATCGCGTCGCGGAACGGACCGTAAAACGCCGAGGCGTATTTGGCGGCATACGACATGATCCGTACATGCTGGTAGCCGGCCAAATCGAGGGCGTCGCGGATCGCGCCCACCCGGCCGTCCATCATTTCCGACGGAGCCACTACATCGCATCCCGCCTCGGCCTGGGCCAGCGCCTGCTTGAGAAGAACCGCGATCGTCTCGTCATTGACTACGTAACCGTCACGCACCAGCCCGTCCTGGCCGTGGGTGGTGTAGGGATCGAGGGCCACGTCGCAGATTACGCCGATTTCGGGGACCGCCTTTTTGACCGCCCGCACCGCACGGCAGACGAGATTATCCGGATTGAACGCTTCCGCGCCGTCTTCGCTCTTGCGCGCCGCCGGGGTCTGGGGAAACAGCGCAATGGCGGGAATGCCGAGCTTCGCCGCCTTGCCCGCATCCTTGATCAGTTCGTCGATGCTGAGCCGGGCAACGCCAGGCATCGAGGCGATCGGCGTGCGCTCGCCCTTGCCGCCCTGGATGAAGACCGGCCAGATGAGATCGGCCGGGGACAGGCGGGTTTCGGCGACAAGAGCCCGCGACCACGCATCGCGGCGGTTGCGGCGCAGCCGCGTGCGGGGGTAAGCGCCCCAATTAGCGGGGAAATCGGGCATGGCGCGGCGTCTTTCCTCAATGTAAGACGCAGAGTAGTAGCGCGTTTTTGCAACAAACGAAATATTGTCGATTGCCGCCGCCCTGGTTGCGCAAGATCATCCCAAATCCCGGCCAGGATTTGTATTTTCCCGCTGCCGACCGTCGGCCGCAGGCCGTCATGCCGCAAATACAGGGGCAGGCTGCATCGTGGCGCGATTGACAGGCGCGTTCGCGGAGCCGTACATCAGGCCGCATGGAGTTCGGACTGTCGGAAGAGCAGAACGCGATTCGCGAGACGGCGCGGGCTTTCGCGGCCGATCGGATGACGCCATTCGCCGCCGAGTGGGATGAAAACTGCGTTTTCCCGGTCGAGGCGCTGCGCGAGGCGGCGGCGCTCGGTTTTGCCGGCGTCTATGTCCGCGACGATGTCGGCGGCTCGAACCTGTCGCGGCTCGATGCGGCACTGATCTTCGAGGAGCTGGCGGTCGGCTGCACCTCGACCGCTGCTTATATCTCGATCCACAACATGGCTTCGTGGATGATCGACAGCTTCGGCAACCCCGAGCAGCGCCGCAAATGGCTGCCCGATCTCACCTCAATGAAAAATTTTGTCAGCTATTGCTTGACCGAGCCGGGATCGGGATCGGACGCCGCCGCCCTCAAGACGCGCGCGGTGCGCGACGGCGACGATTACGTCCTCAACGGCACCAAGGCGTTCATTTCCGGCGGCGGGGTCAGCGACGTTTATGTCTGCATGGTCCGCACCGGCGGCGAGGGGGCCAAGGGAATATCGACCTTCGTCGTCGAGAGAGGCGCGCCCGGCCTGTCCTTCGGCAAGAAGGAAAAGAAGCTCGGCTGGAACAGCCAGCCGACCGCGATGGTGATCTTCGAGGATTGCCGGGTGCCGGCGGCCAACCGTATCGGCGAAGAAGGCGACGGCTTCAAGATTGCGATGAAGGGCCTCGACGGCGGGCGGCTCAATATCGCCGCCTGTTCGATCGGGGCGGCGCGGGCGTGCTTTGAATCGGCGCGCGCGCATATGGGCGTGCGCAGCCAGTTCGGCAAGAAGCTCGCCGAATTCCAGGCGCTCCAGTTCCGCCTCGCCGACATGGCGAGCGATATCGAGGCCTCGCGGCTGATGATCCATCGCGCGGCAAGTCTGGTCGACAAGGACGCCGCCGAAGCGACCATGCATTGCGCGATGGCCAAGCGCTTCGCCACCGACGCTTGCTTTCAGGTTTGCGACGAGGCGTTGCAGATTTTCGGCGGTTACGGCTATCTCAAGGACTATCCGGTCGAGCGCTATCTGCGCGACACCCGGGTCCATCGCATTCTCGAAGGAACCAACGAGATCATGCGCCTGATCGTCGCCCGCCGGCTTCTTGGGCTCTAACCATCATCGAGACATGAACGACACCGTCATCGACAACTCAACCGATATCCTGTTCGGCCGCGAAGGCCGCGTCGGCCACGTGACCATGAACCGGCCCAAGGCGCTGAACGCGCTGACCCACGACATGAGCGTGCGCTTCGACCGTCAGCTGGCGGAATGGGCGCTTGGCCGCGCGGTCGAGACCGTGGTCATTACCGGGGCCGGAGACCGGGCATTTTCGGCCGGGGGCGACGTGCGGGCGTTATGGGATTCGATCGCCCGCCGCCGGCGCGGCGAGGCCGATGACGGCCTGACCCGCAATTTCTACTGGGACGAATATCGCCTCAACCGCCGCATCTTCCGTTTTCCGAAGCCCTATGTCGCGCTGGTCGATGGCATCGCCATGGGCGGCGGGGTGGGGGTGTCGTTCACCGGCCGCTGGCGGGTGGTCGGCGACAAAACGCTGTTCGCCATGCCGGAAACCGGCATTGGCCTGTTTCCCGATGTCGGCGGCACGTATTTCCTGTCGCGTTGTCCCGGGCAGCTCGGCGTCTATCTCGGCCTGACCGGCGCGCGGATCAAGGCGGCCGACCTGATCCATGCCGGCCTCGCCACCCATTACGTGCCGTCGGCGCATTTTGCGGCGCTGTTCGAGGCGCTGAAGGCCGAGCCGGCCGAGCAGGCGCTGAAGCATTTCGCGGTCGATGCAGGCGCGGCCCCCATCGCCGATGTGCGCGCCTCGATCGACCGCTGCTTTGCCGGCGACACGATCGAGGGCATCCTCGCCGCGCTTGAGCGCGAGGGCGGGGAGTGGGCGCAACAGACCCTGGCCACTCTCGCGCAGAAGGCGCCGCTCAGCCTCCGCGTGACGCTGCGCCAGTTGCGCGCCGGCGCGAAGCTCGATTTCGAGGACTGCATGCGGATGGAGTTCCGCCTGGTGCGACGATTCATGGCCGATCATGATTTCTTCGAAGGCATTCGCGCGGTGATCGTCGACAAGGACAATCGCCCGCGCTGGAATCCGGCCAGCCTCGCCGAGGCGACGGCGGCCAAAACCGACGCTTATTTCGTCCCGCTCGACGACGGTGAATTGTCCTTCGAGGATTGAGCGGGGACACGGACAAAACCAGAGCACGCAACCGGGAGAAACCGCATGGCGACGATCGGATTCATCGGTCTCGGCAATATGGGGGGGCCGATGGCCCGCAACCTGATCAAGGCCGGGCACAAGCTCAAGGCGTTCGACGTGATGAAGGCCAATCTCGACGCCGCCGTTGCCGCCGGCGCGGCGGCGGCGGCCAGCGCGGCCGAAGCGGCGCGCGACGTCGAGGCGATCGTCACCATGCTGCCGGCGGGCGAACATGTGCGCGACGTTTATATGGGCAAGGGCGAGGTGATCAAGACGGCGACCAGGGGAACGTTGCTGATCGATTGCTCGACCATCGATGTCGAAACCGCGCGGGCGGTGAACGCGGCGGCAACGGCCGGCGGGCACGAGATGCTCGATGCGCCGGTGTCGGGCGGTACGTCGGGAGCGGAGGCGGCAACCCTCACCTTCATGTGCGGCGGATCGGACGCCGGGTTCAAGCGCGCCGAGCCCATTCTCAAGACGATGGGCAAGAACATCCTGCACGCCGGCCCGGCCGGTAACGGCCAGGCGGCCAAGATCTGCAACAACATGATCCTCGGCATCTCGATGATCGCGGTCTGCGAGGGATTCAACCTCGCCGAGAAGCTCGGCCTCGACGCCCAGAAACTATTCGATATCAGCTCTAAATCCTCGGGTCAGTGCTGGTCGATGACCACGTATTGCCCGGTTCCGGGACCGGTGCCGACCTCGCCGGCCAACCGCGACTACAAGCCGGGCTTTACCGCGGCGATGATGCTGAAGGACATGAAGCTCGCCCTGCAGGCCGCCAATGCCGCCGGCGCGGCGACCCCCCTGGGTGCGGCGGCGCAGTCGCTTTACGCCCTCTATGCCGCCGGAGGGCGGGGCGGTGACGATTTTTCGGGGGTGATCAGAATGCTGGCCGGCAAGTAACCAAACGTTAATCAAGAACGTTCATCCTTTCGTCTAATACGCTTGCGAAAGGAATCGCCATGAAACGGGCCTATCTCGATGCGGTAGCGTTGGTCGAACGCCTGCATCGTCATTTTCTCGAAGTGGTGAAGCTGGAGATCGACCGCGTCGGCGTGCGCGACATCAACAACGTGCACGAAGAGGCATTGCGCCGGGTCGAGGTGTTCTGGAACGCGGCCCTCGCCCAAGGCGGCGTGCCGGTTACGTCGGCGGCCTGAGTCGGCTGAACGACGCCTGCCGTCTTAGCCGCCGCGATCGCGGCCAGTCAGCCCGAAAAGGCCTGAATTCCCGTCTGCGCCCGCCCGAGAATGAGGGCGTGCACGTCATGCGTTCCTTCGTAGGTATTGACGGCTTCGAGGTTCATCACGTGGCGGATGACATGGAATTCGTCGGACACGCCGTTACCGCCGTGCATGTCGCGCGCCACCCGTGCGATATCGAGAGACTTGCCGCACGAATTGCGCTTGATCAGCGAGATCGCCTCGGGCGCGGCCTTGCCCTCGTCGAACAGACGCCCGACGCGCAAACAGGCCTGGAGACCGATGGCAATCTCGGTCTGCATGTCGGCGAGCTTTTTCTGGACCAGCTGGTTGGCGGCGAGCGGCCGGCCGAATTGCTGGCGCTCAAGCGTATAGCTGCGGGCGCGGTGCCAGCAGAACTCCGCCGCGCCAAGCGCGCCCCAGGCGATGCCGTAGCGCGCCCGGTTGAGGCAGCCGAACGGCCCCTTGAGGCCCGACACGTTGGGCAGCAGGTTTTCTTCCGGCACCCGCACATCGTCCATGACGATCTCGCCGGTGATCGAGGCGCGCAGGCTGAACTTGCCCTCGATCTTCGGCGCCGACAGGCCTTTCATGCCCTTTTCGAGGATGAAGCCACGGATCTCGCCGGCATCGTCCTTGGCCCAGACGACGAAAACGTCGGCGATCGGCGAATTGGTGATCCACATCTTGTTGCCGGTGACGGCGTATCCGCCGGCGACCTTGCGGGCGCGGGTCTTCATCCCGCCAGGATCGGAGCCGTGATCGGGTTCGGTGAGGCCGAAACAGCCGACCCATTCGCCGGTCGCGAGCTTGGGCAGGTATTTCTGCCGCTGCGCCTCCGAGCCGTAAGCATGGATCGGGTGCATGACCAGCGACGACTGGACGCTCATCGCCGAGCGATAGCCGCTGTCGACCCGTTCCACTTCGCGGGCGATGACGCCGTAGCTCACGTAGTTGACGCCGGCGCAGCCGTAACCGTGGATGGTCGAGCCGAGAAAGCCGAGCGCGCCCATCTCGGTCATGATCGCGCGATCGAAGGTTTCGTGCCGGAACGCTTCGAGCACGCGCGGCATCAGCTTTTCCTGGCAGTAATCGCGCGCCGAATCGCGGATCATCCGTTCGTCTTCGGTGAGCTGCGCGTCGAGCAGGAACGGGTCTTCCCAGTTGAATTCGGGCTTGGCCGAGACCTTGGTGGGTGCGGCAACGGCGGCGGGTTTGGCGGACATGAGAAGCTCTCCGGTCGTGTCGGTAACCGGGATTATACATCCGATTTCCGGTGTAGTGGAAATCCGGCAAAAACCGGACCGGCCGGCCGGCGGCGCCCATGCTAGGGCAGCTAGCGCGCATAGCCGGTATTTTAACCGCGATCGCCGCCTGCCTCGCCGCTGGCGGCGCAATGGCGCAGAATCTGACCATCGGCACCGGCCACAAGCCGGCGACCCTCGACCCGCATTCGGCTGTGTCTGCGCCTGGCGCCCCGGACAATCATATTTTTGAGGCCCTGGTTGCCCTCGATGGAAACCTGGCTGTGATGCCAGCGTTAGCGACAGGCTGGCGACGGCTTAATCCCACGACATGGGAATTCACGCTGCGCCGCGACGTGAAATTCCATGATGGATCCGAATTCACCGCCGACGACGTGATCGCCAGCTTCAAACGGGCCAGCCGCAGTGGAACGACACCCGCGACGAGCCGGCTGCCGCGCGGGCTGCTGGAGATCGTGCGTATCGACGATCATACGGTGTTGCTGCGGACCCGTGCGACGCCCCCGGCATTGCTGCACGACCTTGCCGATGTGCCGATCGTCGCCCGGAAGTTTGCCGATGCCGCAGCCGCGGATTTTGACAGCGGCAAAGCGGCAGTTGGCACCGGCCCCTACAAGCTGGTCGAATGGAACCCCGGCGCGCGCCTGATCGTCGAACGCTTCGCCGGGTATTGGGGCCCGCGCGATCCTTGGTTGCGGGTGATAACGCAAATTATCCCGCGCGACGCGGATCGTGTCGCCGCCGTGGTGGCGGGAAAGGTTGACGTCATCGATACGGTGCCGGAAAACGATCGCGTGCGCCTGCTGGCCGAGACGCGCGTCCGGATTTACAATGCGCCGGCGCCGCCCCTGGTCTATGTGGCGCTGGACAGCGTGCACGACAAATCGCCGTTCGTGACGGCAAAAGACGGCAAACCGCTCGGCCGCAACCCATTGCGCGACGTGCGCGTTCGGCGCGCGCTGTCGTTGGCCATCGACCGCCAAGCGATCATCAATGCGACGTTCACAGGCGCCGGCGAACCGGCCGGCCAGTTTCTGCCGCCCACGGTAGACGGTATGAGCCAGAATCTGACGCCTGATCCGTTCGATCCCGAGGGGGGCCGCGCGCTGCTCCGGGCCGCCGGCTGGGGCGACGGATTTAAAATTGCGCTGCAAGTGGTTAGCGATCGCGACCCGCGCGACCGCATAATCGCCGAGGCTGTCGGCAAGGCCTGGGAAGCGTTAGGGCTGGCGGTCGATGTACAGGGGATTCCCGGCAGCATCTTTTTCAATCGTTCGAATCGCCAGCAGCTTTCCGCGTATCTGATGCGCTACGACGCCGCGCAGGATGCGACGACGGCGCTGCTGGCGCTGGTGCGCAGTTACGACGGCGAACAGCGCTTCGGCCTCGATAATCGCGTCCGCTATTCCAATCCGCGGCTTAACGATCTGCTGGCGCAGGCGCTCGGCGCGCCCGACGCAAAGGCGCGCAACCCGCTGCTCGTCGCCGCCACCGAGCTGGCGATGGCCGATTATCCGCTAATCCCGTTATTTCATCCGACGTGGGAGTTCGCCGCGCGCAACGGTTTCGACATCAATGTGCGCGTCGATGGCCATGCCGACGCCCGGTCGATCCGTCCGACCCGCCGGCGCGTGATCGAGACGCCGGCGCAAGGCGAGCGGCCGGCGCCGCGGCCAAGCCGCCAGCCGCCGCCCAAGATCATCGATACGACTAATCCGGAATAATTGCCGTCGCCTCGATCTCGACCCGGGCGCGATCCTCGACCAGGGCCTTCACCTCGACCAGCGTCATGGTCGGGAAATGCCGGCCGATGGTTTCTCGGTAGGCGTCGCCGACGCCAGCGAGATTGGCGAGATATTCGTGCTTGTCGGTCACGTACCAGGTCAGGCGGACGATGTGCTCGGGCAGCGCCCCACCCGCCGCCAGAACGGCCATGACATTGGCCAGCGCCTGGCGCGTCTGGCTGACGAAATCATCGGTCTCGAAGGTTTCGCGCGCCGGGTTCCAGCCAATCTGCCCGGCCACCATGACGATCGTTCCACGAGCCGCAATGCCGTTGGCATAGCCTTTGGGCCGTTGCCAGCCCGACGGGAGGAGGGCGCGGTTCATGCGCCCGGGGCCTCGGCGGTTGCCAGATGCCAGTCGCGCGTCGCCTCTTGGTAGGCGACGAACCGCGCATGGAGGTCGTCCGGAATCGCCATCGGTTTGCCATGATCGAGATGGATCAGCACGATGCTGAAGCGCGCCCGCAGGCGGATCTTGCTGTGCGCGTGTCCGACCACGATATAGGTCAGCGCGGTCCGGCCGATCTTTTCGATCAGAAAGGTCAGGGTCAGCCGGTCGCCCATCCGGCTCGGCGCCATGAAGTCGCATTCGGCATGGACCGTCGGGAAGCCGTGTCGCTGGCGCAGCACGAAATCGGGATAATCGACGCCCAGCGCATGGGTAAACCAGTCCTCCATGCCGCCGTGGATAAGGTCGAAATAATGCGGGTAGTAGACGATCCCCGCCGGATCAGTATGCGAGAAGCGAATCTCGACGTTAACGCTGAAGGCCGGATCGGTCATACTCGTTGCATCCTCGCGGGTCTTCACCTGCGAGATATTTTAGATTTAAAATATTCTGCCGGCAAGCGCGGCAAACGTTACCTGACCGAACGGTCAATCGGGGCGGCTGGGCATTCGGTAGGCCGGATAACCCCGCCAAATCATTGGGGCGGAGGGAGGCTTTCTCTTGCGAATCAGCAGAATCTGCTGCGCCATGCGCCGGATGGTAGGGTAAAACTAGCCAGGAGGAACAAAATGGGGGGGCGCGAGGTTATCTTCGAATTCCGCAGCATCGGCAATTCGGTCAAGGTCAGCGCGATCGATTCCGAGACTCAGATCGAGGTGTCGATCGTCGGGCCGACCAGCGCGAGCGAAGCGAGCTTGCGCGCGACGGCGCTGCGAAAACTCGACCGTGCGATCGCCCGCGCACGAGAGGCTGGCAAAATTCAAGAGTAATCATTATACATCCGCACAGCCAAAAATGAACCGGTCGGATTGAACCGCAAATATCACGGCCGGTTCCAACAGGGGATAGCTGGGAAATGGAATATTTCATCCAGCAGCTGATTAACGGCGCCACGCTGGGGGCGATCTACGGCCTGATCGCCATCGGCTACACGATGGTCTATGGCATCATCGGCATGATCAATTTCGCCCATGGCGAAATCTACATGATCGGCGCCTTTATCGCTGTGATCTGCTTTACCGCATTCGGATTGATCGGCTTCACCTATGCGCCGCTCGCCATCCTCAGCGTGCTGCTGATCGCGATGATCTTCACCGCGGCGTATGGCTGGACGATC
>JACQAF010000006.1 GCA_016195145.1 Rhodospirillales bacterium | reverse complement strand
GGGTTGGGTCGGTAATCGGTACGCCGGCGATGGTCACCGTGCCGTCGGTCGGCGGCAGCAATCCGACGATCATCCGCGCCACGGTCGATTTGCCCGATCCCGATTCACCGACCAGGGCGAACACCTCGCCCGGCTCGATGGCGAACGACACGCCGTCAACCGCGGCGAGCGACGCCCGCTTCTCGCGCGCGAGGGCGCGCTCCAGCCACGGCTTGGAAACGTCGAAGACGCGCCGCAGCCCCTCGACAACGACCAGCGGACCGCGGCTCATTGCGGCGCCTCCCGGCCCGGCCCGTAGAGAAAGCAGGCGACCTGGCTGCGGCCGCTGCGGGTCGGCTCGGGCCGTTCGGTCCGGCAGCGATCGAAGGCCTTGCTGCAACGCGGGTTGAAGGCGCAGCCCCTTGGAATGGCGGATAGGCGCGGCATCGAGCCGGGAATCTGGACCAGGCGGTCGGCGTCGGTTTCAAGCGTCGGGATCGAACCCATGAGCCCCTTGGCGTAGGGGTGCAGCGGCGACTGCACGACATCGTGCACCGGGCCGATTTCGGCGATACGACCGGCATACATCACGGCGACGCGATCGGCCGTCTCGGCGATGACGCCCATGTCATGGGTGATAAGAAGAACGGCCGTGCCGCGGTCGCGGCACAGACGCTTCAGCAGCGTGATGATCTGCGCCTGGACCGAAACGTCGAGCGCCGTCGTCGGCTCGTCGGCGATGACCAGCTCGGGCTCGGCGCACAAGGCGAGCGCGATGACCACGCGTTGGCGCATGCCGCCCGAGAATTCATGGGGATAGGCGTCGACGCGCTTTTCCGCGGCGGGGATGCCGACTTCGGTCAGCAGATCGACGGCGCGCTGGCGGGCCTGCGCTTGGGTCAATGGGGTGTGAATCTGGATCGTTTCGACGAGCTGGTCGCCAATGCGGAAGAGAGGGTTGAGGCTGGTCAGCGGATCCTGGAAAATCACCCCGATGCGCCGGCCGCGAATGCGCCGCAGGGCGTCGGGGGCAAGATTGTCGATCCGTTCGCCGGACAGGCGGACCTCGCCGCCGGCGATGCGCCCCGGCGGCTCGATCAGCCCGATAATTGCGGCGCCGGTCACCGATTTTCCCGCCCCCGATTCGCCGACCAGGCCGAGAACCTCGCCCTTGGCGATGTCGAACGACACGTTATCGAGCGCGGTGAGAACGCCGCGGCGGGTGACGAAATCGAGCCGCAGACCGCGAACGGAAAGGACGGGTGCGGTCATCGGAGCTTCGGATTGAGGGCGTCGCGCAGCCAGTCTCCGAGCAGATTGATGGCGAGCGCGATCACCACCAAGGTGATGCTGGGAAAGAACAGGATCCACCACTCGCCGGAGAACAGGAATTGCTGGCCGATGCGGATCAGCGTGCCGAGCGATGGCTGGGTCGGCGGCATGCCGACGCCGAGGAAAGACAGCGTCGCTTCTTCGAGGATGGCGAGGGCAAGGTTGATCGTGGCGATGACCAGGATCGGCCCGGTGACGTTGGGCAGCACATGCTTGGCCATGACGGACAAGGGCTTGATGCCGATGACCCGCGCCGCGTCGACATATTCCTTGTTTTTCTCGACTAGGCGACGAGAATCGCGGGGAAGGACAGCTGAACGTCGGCAATACGCATCAGGACCGCGCCGGTGCGGCCGCCGACATAGCCGGCGACGAGGCCAAGCGACACGCCGAGAACCAGCGAAAAAATCACCGAGGCGACGCCGACGAGCAGCGAAACCCGCGAACCGTAGAGAATCGCCGACAACATGTCGCGCCCCTGCGGATCGGTGCCTAGCGGGAAGACGCGCCCGGTGATCGGATTCGGCTCCATCGGCCGCGAAAAACCGTCGGAGAGATCGAGGGTCGCCGGATCGAACGGGTTTTGCGACGCGATTAATGGCGCAAACAGCGCGGCGAGGATCATGACCGCGGCGACGAAGGTCGAGCCGACGGCGACGGGCGAAGTGCGGAAGGAATAGGCGAGGTCGGAATCCCAGGCGCGCGCGATCCGGGCCGTAAGGCCGGTCCGGACCGGGGCGGCGCCGGGCGCGCTCATGGCCGTCCTCGCCGCAGGCCGCCGCGCAGGCGTGGGTCGATCAGGTAGTAGACGAGATCGACCAGCAAATTCGTCACCACGAAGACGAAAGCGACGAACATGAGATATGTGGCCATCACCGGAATATCGACGAATTGCACGGAGTTGACGAACAGGGCGCCGAGACCCGGCCACTGGAACACGGTTTCGGTGACGATGGCGAAGGCGATGACCGAACCGAGCTGAAGCCCGGCGATGGTGATGACCGGGATCATCGTGTTGCGCAGGGCGTGGCGCAGCTGCACCACCCGCTCGGGCACGCCGCGCGCGCGCGCGAAGCGGATATACTCGCTGCGCAGCGCCTCGAGCATCTCCGAGCGCACGAGGCGCATGATCAGGGTGAGCTGGAAAAATCCGAGAGTGAGGACCGGCATGATCAGGGATTTTCGCCCGCTTTCGGTCAGCAGGCCGGTCGTCCACCAGCCGATCTTGATCGTTTCCCCCCGCCCGAACGAGGGCAGCCAGCGCAGCTCGACGGCGAAAATATAGATCAGCCCGATGCCGATCAGGAAAGTGGGCAGGCTGACGCCGATCAGCGACAGAACCATCACGATATTGGCGATGACGCCGCGCCGGCGGATCGCCGCATAGACGCCGAGCGCAATGCCGACGATCAGCGCGAAGAGGGCCGACAGGACCGCCAGTTCCACCGTTGCCGGCAGCCGTTCGGCGAGCAGCCCGGCGACCGGCCGGCCCTGGCGGTAGGAAATGCCGAAATCGGCCTGCGCCGCGCCGCCGAGGAAGCGCGCGAATTGGATAAAAATCGGATCGTTGAGGCCGAGACGCTCGGAAAGCTCTTCGCGATCGGCGACGCTGGCTTCCTGGCCGGCAAGGCTGGCCACCGGATCGCCAACGAAACGGAACATCGAAAAGGCGATCAACGCCACCACGATGATGACGAGCACGCCCTGGGCGAGGCTTCTGAGGATGTAGGCGAACATCGGCGCAGCGATGCGTTCAATGCAACGAGGCCCGGGAAGCCGCAGCGCGCGGCCCCCGGGCCATTGCAGTCAGCCAGTTATTTCTTGAACGCGACGTATTTCAGCTTCGGCTGGTTTTCCGGATCGACCGGGACATCGATGTTGTTCTTCATCGCAAAGGCGAGCACCTGGTGGTGAATCGGCAGATAGATGACATCCGACTGAAGTTGCGCCCAGATCTTGGCGATCATGGCGTTACGCTTCGCCGTATCGGTTTCGCCGGACAGGGACTCGATCAGCTTGTCCATATCCGGGTTGGAATAGCCAGTGGCGTTCCACGAGCCGAACTTGCCCGAGCGCGTGTGATAGAGGAACGAGAAGATGTATTCGGAATCGAAGGTCGGGACGCCCCAGCCGAGAAGATAGAAATCCGTCTCGGGCGGGGTCTTCTGGATCAACGGGAAGTGCAGCGACTTCGACTGCGACACCAGATTCGCCTTGATGCCGATCTGGCCGAACATGCCGGCCGCCGCCTGGCAGATGGCTTCGTCGTTGACGTAGCGGTCATTCGGGCAGTTGAGGGCCACCGAGAAACCGTTCTGGTAGCCGGCTTCGGCCATCAGCGCCTTGGCTTTGGCCATATCGGCCGCTGGCGGGGCGTCGAGTTCCTTGGTCCAGCCATTGACGAAGGGCGGCATCAGGACACCGGTCGGCACCGACTGGCCGCGCATGGCGACGCGCTGGATCGCCTGGCGGTTGATGACCATGTTCATGGCCTGGCGGAGGCGCTTGTCGGCGAAGGGGTTTTTGCCTTCGACGTTATCCGACTTGAGATCGGCCGCGCCGACATTCATGCCGAAGAAGATGGTCCGGTTCTCGGGGCCGAGATTGACGCGCAGATTCTGCGTCGATTTTAGGCGTTCGATGTCCTGCACCGGCACGTCCTGGACGAAATCCACCTCGCCGGAGAGCAGGGCGGCCACCCGCGTCGCGTCCGACTTGATCGGCGTATAGATGATTTCGGTGATTTCGAGCGGCACCTCGCCGCGGCCCCAGTACTTGTCGTTGCGCTTCATCACCGTCTTCACATCGGGTTCGCGCGAGACGAGGACGAAGGGCCCGGTGCCATTGGCGTTACGGACCGCGAAATTCTCTTCCTTGTTCTTGAAGTCCTGCGGCTTCTGGACGTTGTTCGCCTCCGACCACCGCTTGTTCATGATGAACATGTTGGTCAGGTTGTTGGGCAGCAGCGGGTTCGGTTCGTTGGTCTTGATATGGACCGTCAGGTCGTCGACCTTGGCGACCGAAGCGACCGAGGTCAGCAGGCCCTTCATGTCCGAGGTCGGCTGGCGCGCGCGATCGAGCGAAAAGACCACGTCGTCTGCGGTCAGCGGATTGCCGTTATGAAAAACCACGTTCGGCCGCAGCTTGAATTCCCAGACCGACGGATCGGCGGTCACTTTCCATGACGCCGCGAGACCGGCGACTAGGTTGCCTTCCGGGTCGCGCAGGACCAGCGGTTCGTAAAAATGATGGTTGAGGGCGTGGGTCGGCCCCTCGTTCTGGGCGTGCGGGTCGAGGGTCAGGGCATCGCCCGACCGCGCCCAACGTACCGTCTTGGCGTCGGCGGCCGCGATGGTCAGGCCGGTCGTCGCCAGCCCCACCGCGACGAGAAACGCGGCGAAAGCCGCTGATTTTCGCAAGGACATGAAGTGCCTCCTGGAGGAATTTTCCGACCGGTCAAAGCCGGTCATTGGACGAAATCTTAGCCGTCCGGGACGGGCTTGTCACGATGCCCGGTGCGCGGCCCCGGCCTGGGTCGGGCGTGAAAATTCGGCCCTTCCACCCGATAATCACCTAGAATTACTGTAGTTTTTTCGATCGATCGGGTGGCCCGCGAGGTATGGCTGCGGCTGATCCATGGTCATCGCCGGCCGGCGGCGAGTTCGATTTCGCGCTGCGCCGAGATCCGCCGCTGGACCGCTTCCATCGGCATGCCGGTGCCTTCGAGAACCCGGCCGCCGAGTTGCAGGCTCGCCTCGATCGTTTCGAGGATCGCCTCGGTCGCGCCGAGTTCGAGCAGGCGGGCGGCGTGTACGGCGTCGCGGGCGCGGGCGTAGATCGGCAGATGGGGCCATTCGCCGTGAACCACCCGCACCACGTGCTCGCCGGCGACGGTGTTGTCCATGGTGACGACCAGCGCCCGCGCCGTATCGACCCGCGCCCGGCGAAGGATTTCCAGCCGCGACGCATCGCCGTAATAGACCGGTAGGCGCTCGCGCCGGTTTTCGGCGACCGCGCTGGCGTCGAGATCGACCGCGACGTAGGGGATGGCTTCGTCGTCGAGAAGCTGGCCGAGGGTCCGGCCGACGCGTCCGAACCCGGCGATCACGACATGCCCTTCGAGATCGAGCGGCGCCGACAGGCCGGCTTCCTGGCCGGCGGCAAGGGCGCGCCGTTCGAGGGTCGCGGCAAGACGGTTTGCGGCGATGGCGACGAGCGGGGTTGCGACCATGGCCAGGCTGACGACGATCAGCACGAACTGCCCGATCTCCGGCGGCAACAGGCCGAGCGTGGCGGCGAGGCCGACGACGACGAAAGCGAACTCGCCGCCCTGACCGAGCAGCAGGCCGGCCTCCAGCGAGGTGTACCGCGGCAGCCCGAAGGCGAGGCACAATCCGGTTGCGATCGTCGATTTCACGACGAAAAGCCCCACGACCGCGGCGACGATCCACACTACCTGTTCGCCGACCGCCCGGTAATCGATCCCCATCCCGACCGACATAAAAAAAAGGCCGAGGAACAGCCCCTTGAAGGGTTCGATGTCGACATTGATCTCGTGGCGGTATTCGGTTTCGGCGAGCAGCAGTCCGGCAAGGAAGGCGCCGAGCGCCATCGACAGGCCGGCGGCGCCGACCAGCGCCGACGTGCCGATCACGACCAGCAGGGCGGCGGCGACGAACATCTCGATGCTGCGCGCATGGGCGACAAGGTTGAACAGGGGGCGGAGCGCGACGCGGCCGCCGATATAGATGGCGATCATGATCGCCAGCGCCTTGCCGACGGCGATGACGAGGGCAAGGCCGATGCTCTGCTCGGTCTTGGCGCCGAAAACCCCGACCGTGAACAGTATAGGGACGACGGCGAGGTCCTGGAGAAGAAGGATCGAGAAGCTCGCCTGGCCGAGCGGCGTGCCGAGGGCACGGCGCTCGACGAGAATCTGCATGACGATTGCGGTCGACGACAGGGCGAGGGAGGCGCCGAGAAGAATCGACGCCTGCGCGCCGGCGTCGAGGACCCAGGCGACAGCGCCGAGCGCCGCCGCCGTGAGGCCGACCTGCGCGCTGCCAAGGCCGAAGACCAGCCGGCGCATCGACCACAGCCGATCGAGCGACAATTCGAGCCCGATCATGAACAGCAGGAAGACGACGCCCAGCTCGGCCAGCGCGTGCACGCCCTCGATATCGGAGATCACCGCATAGGACAGCCAGCCGATCTTGTCGACGAACAGCCCCAGGCCGAACGGGCCGATAATGCCGCCGATGGCCAGATAGCCAAGAACCGGGCTCACCCGCAGCCGGTGAAAAACCGGCACAATGATGCCGGCCGCGACCAGAAAGACGACGATTTCCTGCAAATACGGGATGGCGGCGTGGTTCGACATCGGACCATCGTACCTTTTCGCCGGCGATACGGAAAACTCCCCGGTCGCGGGCCGGTCAGTCGAAGGTTTCGAGCTGGCCGGCGGCTTCGCGGTCGTAACCGATGCTGGCGCGTAAAAGCTGGCGGGTATAGGGCTCGCGCGGCTCGCCCTGGCGAAGCTGGGCGACGGTCATTTCCTCGACGATGCGTCCGGCGTTCATCACCGTCAGGCGGTCGCACATATGGGCGACCACGGCGAGGTTGTGACTGACCAGGATGAAGGTCAGGCCGCGCTCGCGGCGCAAGCGCATGAGGAGGTTGAGAATTTCCGCCTGCACCGAAACGTCGAGGGCCGAAGTCGGCTCGTCGAGCAACAGGATGCGCGGCTCCAGAATGAGCGCGCGGGCGATCGCCACGCGCTGCCGCTGGCCGCCCGAAAGCTGGTGCGGATAGCGGAAGCGGAAGGTGGGGCCGAGTCCGACCTCGTCCAACGCTCGCTCGATGCGCGTATCGGCGTCGCCAAGGCCGTGAATGGCGACCGGCTCGGAAAGAATGCGATCGACCGTGTGGCGCGGATGGAGCGAGCCGTACGGGTCCTGAAACACCATCTGGACGAGCTTGTAAAAGGCGCGCGGGCGCTTCGGTCCCTGGGCCGCGCCGGCGATCTCGATCGTTCCCGTCCAGTGCGGGTTGAGGCCGGACAGCGCCCGCAGGACGGTCGATTTGCCCGATCCAGATTCGCCGACGATCCCGAACGATTCCCCGTCGGCAACATGGAAAGACGCGTCGCGCACGGCATGGACCCGGGCGGGGCCGTCGCCGAACGTAACGTCGAGCCGTTCGATGGCGATCATCGGGCGCGTCTGGGCGTTCATCTCGACGGGTCGTCCCGCCAGGCCGGATCGCGTTCGAGCACCTGCAGCTCGTGCGCCGGTTCGTCGACGCGCGGCAGCGAGCGGAGCAGGCCTTGCGTATAAGGATGGCGGGCAAGGTGAAGTTCCGCCGCCTTGCACGTCTCGACGATGCGCCCGGCATACATGATCAGCACCCGGTCGCAGAACGAGGCGACGAGGCTAAGATCGTGGCTGATGAAAATCAACCCCATGCCGCGCTTGGTCACCAGATCGTCGAGAATGGCGAGAACCTGCATCTGCACGGTGACGTCGAGGGCCGAGGTCGGCTCGTCGGCGATCATCAAATCGGGCTCGGGGATCAGCATC
>JACQAF010000077.1 GCA_016195145.1 Rhodospirillales bacterium | reverse complement strand
GGCATGGTGATCGCCGACCGGCCGCTCGACGAGCTCGTGCCCCTCTACCGCGACCCCAAGTCGAGCTTCCCGATCACGCAATACAACTGGAAGCTGGTCGAGGCGGCGGGCCTCGTGAAGTTCGACTTCCTCGGCCTCAAGACGCTGACCGTGCTGGTGCGGGCCGAGGCGCTGCTGCGCGCGCGCGGGATCGATATCGACCTGTCGAACCTGCCGCTCGACGATTCCAGGACATACGAGATGCTGGCGCACGGCGACACGGTCGGCGTGTTCCAGCTTGAAAGTTCGGGCATGCGCGACGCCATGCGCCGCCTGCGCGCCGACCGCTTCGAGGACATCATCGCGCTGGTCGCGCTCTACCGGCCGGGGCCGATGGAGAACATTCCGAAATACATCGCCTGCCGACATGGCAAGGAGCAGCCCAATTACCTGCACCCCTCGCTCGAAGGCATTCTCAAGGAAACCTCGGGCGTCATCATCTATCAGGAACAGGTGATGCAGATCGCCCAGGTGCTGTCGGGCTACAGCCTCGGCGGGGCGGATCTGTTGCGTCGCGCGATGGGCAAGAAGATCAAGGCTGAGATGGAGGCGCAGCGCAAGGCGTTCGTCGATGGTGCGACGGCGCGCGGCGTTCAGCCGGCGCAGGCATCCTCGATCTTCGACCAGGTGGCGAAGTTTGCCGGCTACGGCTTCAACAAGTCGCACGCCGCCGCTTATGCGCTGGTCGCATATCAGACCGCCTATCTCAAGGCCAATCATCCGGTCGAGTTCATCGCCGCGTCGATGACCCTCGATCTCGGCAACACCGACAAGCTCAATATGTTCCGGCAGGAACTCGACCGGTTGGGGATCGCGGTGCTGCCGCCGGACATCAACC
The DNA here is from genome assembly GCA_016195145.1 of Rhodospirillales bacterium. Classification (GTDB taxonomy): domain Bacteria; phylum Pseudomonadota; class Alphaproteobacteria; order CACIAM-22H2; family CACIAM-22H2; genus JACQAF01. The sequence continues at coordinate 7,783 of JACQAF010000077.1, read as the reverse complement.
GGTCTGAGGCGATCTTCGCGGTTGAGATCGGCGACAAAACCGGGCGCGGCGCGGTGCGCTACGCGCTGGCCGCCATCCGCAATGTCGGGCTTGCAGCGATGGAGGCGGTGGTCGCCGAGCGCAAGGCGAACGGTCCTTACAAGGATCTGTTCGATTTTGCCCGCCGCCTCGACGCCAAACACGTCAACAAGCGCCAGCTCGAAGGGCTGGCCAAAGCCGGTGCGTTCGACGGGATCGAGCGCAACCGCGCGCGGGTTTTTGCCGCCATCGAAACGCTGCTGCGCCATGCGAACGCTGCGGCCGAGGAACGCACGACCAACCAGACGAACCTGTTCGGCGGGGCCGACGCGCCGGCCCCGAAATTGTCGCTGCCGCAGGTCACCGACTGGCCGCTGCATAAGCGCCTGACGAATGAGTTTGAGGCGATCGGTTTTTATCTCTCGGCCCATCCGCTCGACGCTTACGCCAAGGGTCTGCAACGCCTCGGCGTCATCCGCTCCAGCGAACTCGCCGGCCGGCTCGCTGCCGGCGGCGCGGCGCGGGTCAAGCTTGCCGGAACGCTGATCGGCAAGCAGGAACGCACCTCGGCCAAGGGCAACCGTTTCGCCTTCATCCAGCTTTCCGACGCCAGCGGCATCTTCGAGGTGACGGTGTTCTCCGAAACCCTCGCCGCGGCGCGCGAGCTGCTCGCCTCGGGCAAGCCGATGCTGGTCAGCGCCGATGCGCGCGTCGACGCCGATAATATCAAGCTCCTCGCCCAGTCGATCCAGCCGCTCGACGATGCCGTGGCGCATGCCGCCGCCGGCCTCAGGATCGCCCTCAACGACGCCGGCGCGGTTCCGGGCCTTACCGCCGCCATCGGCAAGGAGCGGCGCGGGCGGGGGCGGATCAGCGTCGTGGTCGATCTGGGGAGCGAACGGGAGGTGGAGATCGCCCTGCCTGGGGCCTATATGATTTCCCCGGCCACCCGGGCGGCCCTACAGGCGATCCCTGGCGTGACCGAAGTCTATGAAATATAATTACTTCTAGACAGATCCCGGACTTCTTTCCCGCCCAGCAAGAGGCAGTTTTCGCTTGCATTTCCGGGCTTTGCGGGCTATCAACCCGCCGCCGGCTGCAATTGGGTGGTCGGCTAACTCACACGCGGGATCGCGGCCAGCGGCGTCATATGCCGCCAAGCTTTCGGGCTGAAGGTCGATCCGGTGTCCGGTTCGCTAAGGCGGACCGGGCGCAACATCCCGCGGCGGCTCAACCGGAGAAGGATAGCGCCACATGGCGATGCCCAGCTTTACCATGCGTCAACTGCTCGAGGCCGGTATCCATTTCGGACACCAGACCCGGCGGTGGAATCCCAAAATGGCCCCGTATCTGTTCGGGGTGCGCAACGGCGTTCATATCATCGATCTGCAGCAGACCGTGCCGATGCTCTATCGGGCGTTGGAAGTTGCGCGCAACGTCGTCGCCGGCGGCGGGCGCGTGCTGTTCGTCGGCACCAAGCGCCAGGCAACTGAAGCGGTTGCCGACGCGGCGAAGCGCTGCGGTCAGTACTACGTTAACCATCGCTGGCTCGGCGGCATGCTGACCAACTGGAAGACGATTTCGAACTCCATTCGTCGTCTGCGCGACCTCGACGAGCAGCTCGGCCAGGACAGTTCGGGCCTGACCAAAAAGGAACTGCTCAACCTTACCCGCGAGCGCGACAAGCTCGAGCGCGCGCTAGGCGGCATCAAGGAAATGGGCGGCCTGCCCGACATGCTGTTCGTCATCGACACGAACAAGGAAGGGATCGCCATCCAGGAAGCGCGCCGGCTCAACGTGCCGGTGATCGCCGTGGTCGACAGCAACAGCGATCCGAACGGAATCGCGTTCCCGATCCCCGGCAACGACGACGCGTTGCGCGCCATCCAGACCTATTGCGATCTGATCGCCGGCGCGATCCTCGACGGCCTGCAGGCCGAAATGAAGGCCGCCGGCGTCGATGTCGGGGGCGATTGAGCGGCCGGCCGTCGAAACGCTGCCCGAAGGCGAAGCGGTCGACGAAGGCAAGGCGGCCGGCGGGGCAGAAGCGAATAAGGACACTGACACGGCGGCCGAGAAGCCGGCGGCCAAGAAGGCCGGCGGGGCAGCGCGCAAGAAGCGGGAGAAGGCCCCCGCCGCCTGAGCGCCGACGCCGGGTAGCGGATGCGTCGAACGGCGGCGTTATAGCCGCCGTTTCGATATGCGGAGTATCGAACGACTTAGAACGATGAGGTGAGAATATGGCCGAAATAACGGCCGCGCTGGTCAAGGACCTGCGGGAAAAGACCGGCGCCGGTATGCTGGATTGCAAGAAGGCGCTGACCGAGAATAACGGCGATCTCGAAGCGGCGGTCGATTGGCTGCGCAAGAAGGGGCTTGCCGCTGCGGCCAAGAAGGCGGGTCGCGTCGCAGCCGAGGGGCTGATCGGCGTCGCGGCCGAGGGCGCCAAGGGCGCGATGATGGAGGTCAATGCCGAAACCGATTTCGTCGCCCGCAACGAATCCTTCCAGGAATTCGTGCGCCAGGCGACGGCGGTTGCGCTGACCCAGGGCGGCGACATCGAGAAGACCAAGATGGCCGCCTATCCGGGCGGCGGCGCCGTCGCCGACAAGCTGACCCAGCTGGTGGCGACGATCGGGGAAAACATGTCGCTGCGCCGGGCGACCGCGTTGTCGGTCGGCAATGGCGCGGTGGCGAGCTATGTTCACAACGCGGCCTCGGCCGGCCTCGGCAAGATCGGCGTATTGGTTGCGCTCGAATCGACCGGCGACAAGGGTAAGCTGCTCGCGCTCGGCAAGCAGCTGGCCATGCATGTCGCGGCCGCCAATCCGCAAGCCCTGTCGATCACCGAGATCGACCCGGCCGCGCTGGCGCGCGAACGCAGCGTATTGCTCGAACAGGCGAAGACGTCGGGCAAGCCCGACGCCGTGGTCGAAAAAATGGTCGAGGGCCGGTTGCGTAAATACTACGAGGATGTCGTGCTGCTCGAGCAGCTTTACGTCGTCGACGGCGAAAGCCGCGTCAAGGACGTGATCGAGCGCGCCGGCAAGGATATCGGCGCGCCGGTCAAGCTCGCCGGGTTCCGCCGCTTCGCCCTCGGCGAGGGGGTCGAGAAGAAGGAGAGCGACTTCGCGGCCGAGGTCGCCGCCCAGCTCGGCCGATAGGCGGACGCACGCGGCAGGAACGACGGGCGGGGCGGGCGATCATGGTGTATCATGCCGTCCCGACTCGCAAAGGCGGGCAGGGCCCGCGGGAATGCAGGGGGGCTTAGGCGGCGGGAAGGACTATGGCGGCCAAGGAACAATCTGCCACGACCCGGCCGAAAAACGAGGATCAGGCGTCAGCGCCCCTCGGCGCGGCCGCATTGGGACCGGCGCCCAAATACCGGCGCGTATTGCTGAAAATTTCCGGCGAAGTGTTGATGGGGCCGAACGATTACGGCATCGACGCCGAAACCATCAGCCGCATCGCCAGCGACGTGAAGGCGGTGCGCGATCTCGGCGTGCAGGTCAGCCTGGTTATCGGCGGCGGCAATATCTTTCGCGGCGTGTCGGGGGCGGCGGTTGGGATCGAGCGGGCGAGCGCCGACTACATGGGCATGCTCGCCACCGTGATCAATGCGCTGGCGCTGCAGAACGCGCTGGAGCGGCTCGGCGTCTATACCCGCGTGCTGTCGGCCATTCCGATGTCGACGGTGTGCGAGCCCTATATCCGCCGTCGGGCGTTGCGCCACATGGAAAAGGGGCGGGTGGTGATCTTCGCCGCCGGCACAGGCAATCCGTTCTTCACCACCGATACGGCGGCGGCGCTGCGCGCCTCCGAAATGGGCTGCAACGCGCTGCTCAAGGGCACCAAGGTCGATGGCGTCTACGACGCCGACCCGACCAAGAATCCGGATGCCCGGCGCTATGAGAGGCTACGCTATCTCGACGTGTTATCGCGCGATCTTCGGGTGATGGATGCGTCGGCGATCTCGCTGGCGCGCGAAAACCGCATCCCGATCCTGGTGTTCTCGATCCACGAGACCGGCGGCTTCGCAAAAGTCGTTCAGGAAAAGGGGCGCTTCACAATAATCACAGACGATAAGGGGTGAATCCGATGTCTGGGGCGGATATCAACGACCTTCGTCGGCGGATGACCGGCGCGATGGATATGCTGAAGAAGGAAATGACCGGCCTGCGTACCGGACGGGCCTCGGCCAATCTGCTCGAACCCGTGCAGGTGGACGCTTATGGCAACACCATGCCGCTCAATCAGGTCGGCACGGTCGGCGTGCCCGAGCCGCGCATGCTGACGGTTCAGGTCTGGGACAAGGGACTGGTCAAGGCGGTCGAAAAGGCGATCCGCGACGCCAATCTCGGCGTCAATCCGATGGCGGACGGCCAGCTTATCCGCGTTCCGGTGCCGGCGCTGACCGAAGACCGGCGCAAGGAGCTGATCAAGATCGCCCATAAATACGCCGAACAGGCGCGAATCGCGGTGCGTAACGTCCGGCGCGACGGCATGGACGCCCTCAAGCAGATGGAAAAAGACGGCAAGATCACCGAGGACGAGCACCGCAAGCGCGGGACGCAGATCCAGAGCCTGACCGACGAATTCATCAAAAAGATCGACGAAGGCCTGGCGGCCAAAGAAAAAGACGTCATGCATGTCTGACTCGATCGACGCTCTGCCGGCGCCGGGTTCGGCGCCGCCCCCGCCAGTCCATGTGGCGATCATCATGGATGGCAATGGTCGCTGGGCCAAGGCGCGCGGCCTGCCGCGCGTGGCGGGCCATCGGCGGGGCACCGAGGCCGTGCGCCGCGCGGTCGCGGGTGCGAAGGAACTCGGCATTCGATATCTGACCCTGTTCGGGTTTTCGTCGGAAAACTGGAAACGGCCAGCGACGGAAGTCAGCGACCTGATGGGCCTGCTGCGGCTTTACCTGCGCGGCGAAATCGCCGATCTGCACCGCAACGGAGTGCGTCTGCGCATTATCGGCGATCGCGGGCGGCTTTCGTCCGACATCGTGACGCTGATCGATAATGCCGAGGAAACGACCAAGGCGAATAACGAACTGACGCTGGTTGTCGCCTTGAGCTATGGCGGCCGCGCCGACATCGTCAGCGCCGCCCGGCGTCTGGCCCAGGCCGCCGCCGAGGGCAGGATCGCGGCGACCGATATCGACGAAGAGACATTCGCCCGCCATCTCTATACCGACGGTATTCCCGACCCCGACCTAGTGATCCGCACGAGCGGCGAAAAGCGTTTGTCGAATTTTCTGCTTTGGCAGTCGGCCTATGCCGAGCTGGTGTTCGTCGACACGCAATGGCCGGATTTTTCCAAGCGCGATCTCGAGGATGCGATCCGAGAGTTTCAGCGTCGCGAGCGGCGCTATGGCGCCGCCAGTGGCTGACGCCGGATGGGGAAACGGGCTTGGCCCGCGCATCGTCTCCGCCCTCGCCATGGCGACCGTGGTGCTGGTGGCGCTTGCCGCCGGTAGCCGCGCGTTCCAGATTCTGGTCGGCGTCGGGGCCATCGTCCTGGTTTGGGAATGGACGCGTTTATGCGGCGAAGGCCGCTTCGGCCTGACCGGCATCGTCGCCGGGGCTATGGTGTTTGCGGCGGTCGCTCTGACCGCGATGGACCGTCCGGGGTTCGGTTTCGGCCTGTCGGTCGCAGGGGCGGGATTGCTTTATCTTGTCGCGCGCGGCCGGGGGCGCAACAATCCGCGATGGCTCGCGCTTGGGCCGGTCTATATAGGCTTGCCGTCAGTGGCCCTCGTCTGGCTGCGCGACGATGCGGTGGGCGGCCGGGAGCTTATCCTGTGGCTGCTGCTCACCGTCTGGGCGACCGATATCGGCGCTTATTTCGCCGGCCGCCTGATTGGCGGCCCCCGGCTGGCGCCGGTGGTGTCGCCGAACAAGACCTGGGCCGGCCTGGTCGGCGCTGTCGCCTGCGCCGGGCTGGTTGGGGCGATCGCCGGTGTCTACGATTCGCGAGCGCCGGCAGCCGTGCTGCTGGCGGCGGCCGGGGCTATACTGGCGGTGGTCGCCCAGGCAGGCGACCTCGGCGAATCGTGGGTCAAACGGCGCTTCGGGGCTAAGGATTCGAGCGCGCTTATTCCCGGGCATGGCGGCCTGTTCGACCGGGTCGACGGATTGCTGGCGGCGGCGACGCTCCTGGCGATCTGGCAATGGGCGACAGCAAGCGGAATTCTGTCATGGCGATAACCGTTCCTTCGCGCGACGCGCCGCGGCGCGTGACTATTCTCGGTTCGACCGGCTCGGTCGGCGGCAATACGCTCGACCTGATCGAACGCAACCCCGATTGCTTCGCCGTCGAGGCGCTGACCGCCGGGGGCAATGTCGCGCTGCTTGCCGAGCAAGCCCGGCGCCTGCGCCCGCGCCGCGCCGTGATCGCCGACCCGGGCCGTTACCGCGATCTGGCCGACGCCCTTGCCGGAACCGGGATCGAGGTGGCAGCCGGCGAAGCGGCGGTGACCGAGGCGGCGGCGATGCCGGCCGAATGGGTGATGTCGGCGATTGTCGGCGCCGCCGGGCTGGAGCCGACGTTGGCCGCTGCCCGGCGCGGCGCGGTCGTCGCGCTGGCCAACAAGGAATGCCTGGTTTGCGCCGGCGATCTTTTGATGCGCGAGATCGCCGCCCACGGGGCAACGCTGCTGCCGGTCGATTCCGAGCACAGCGCGATCTTCCAGGTATTCGATTTCGTCCATGCCGAACGGGTCGAAAAAATCGTCCTGACCGCGTCGGGCGGACCGTTCCGGGAATTCGATCTGGCGGCGATGGCGAAGGTCACGCCGGCCCAGGCGGTCGCCCATCCCAACTGGACGATGGGGGCCAAAATCTCGGTCGATTCGGCGACGATGATGAACAAGGGACTGGAGCTGATCGAGGCTTTTCACCTATTCCCGGTTCCCGCCGAGCGGATTGAAATCCTCGTTCACCCGCAATCGGTGATCCACAGCATGGTCGCCTATGTCGATGGCTCGGTGCTGGCCCAGCTCGGCTCGCCGGATATGCGTACGCCCATCGCCTATGCCCTCGGCTGGCCCAATCGGATGCCGACCCCGGCAGCACGGCTCGATCTGGCCCGGATCGGTTCGTTAACCTTTGCGCCCCCCGATCCGGTGCGCTTTCCGGCCCTGCGGCTGGCCCGGCAAGCCTTGCAACGGGGGGGTGGGGCCCCTACTATTCTCAACGCAGCGAACGAAGTCGCCGTACGCGGGTTTTTGGCGGGCGGAATCGGGTTTCTCGATATCGTGGCCGGCGTTGAGGAAACGCTGGCGACGGTCGCCCCTGGCGCCCCGGCGTCGCTGGCCGAGTTTCGGGCGCTCGATGCCGAGGCCCGCCGCGTTGCTGGCGAGGTCGTCCGGGCGCTGGCGGCACGGGTGTAGGTCGGCGTGACGGTGCGGCCGTGACGGTTTTCCTCGGAATTTGGGATTGACCATGGATTTTCTTGTCGGCGTGTGGACCTACGCGGTCCCGTTTCTTGTCGTCCTGACGGTTCTCGTTTTCGTGCACGAGCTCGGGCATTTCTATATTGCCCGCCGGAACGGCGTGCGGGTCGAAGTGTTCTCGATCGGCTTCGGGCCCGAAATCTTCGGCTGGACCGACCGCGCCGGAACGCGCTGGAAGTTCAGCGCCATCCCGCTCGGCGGCTACGTGAAAATGTTCGGCGATGCCAACGCCGCCAGCATGCCGGGCGAAGAAACCTCGACCATGACGCCGGAAGAGCGTGCGGCCTCGTTTCATCACAAGCGGCT
>JACQAF010000088.1 GCA_016195145.1 Rhodospirillales bacterium | reverse complement strand
GGCGACGTCGGCGAGCTTCGCCAGCGGGACGACCGGCACGGGCCGCGCGAATCCTGCGATCCGCTCGCGGGCGCGGTTAGATCGCGAGCGGAAACCGCGCCGAGCTCGAATCCGGGGAGCCCTTTGTCCAGGCGCTGCGCCACCGCAAAGCCGATGGCGCCCAATCCGCCGATTCCGACCCGAAGCGCGCGCGCCGTCGCCGGCATCAGATGGTCACCTTGTTGGATCTCGCCCCGGCATTTTCGCTCGGTGACGCGTGCGCGGACCGCTCCAACGCCTTGCAAAAGACCTTGGGATCGACATTGGCACCGGAGCAGACGACGGCGATCGTTTTGCCGGCGCAGTCGATCTTTCCGGCGAGAACGGCCGCCAGACCGACGGAGCCGCCCGGCTCAATCACCAGTTTCAGGCGGCGGAAGGCGAAGGCGATGGCGTCCGCCACCTCGTCGTCGCTGACCACGAGGCCGCCGGCGAGCTTGGCGCGATTGACGGCGAAGGTTATCTCGCCCGGCGGCGATATCAGCAATGCATCGCAGAAGCTGCGCGCGTCGGGCTGATTGCTGACCCGCTCGCCACTGGCAAGTGACCGCGCGGTATCTTCGAATCCCTTCGGCTCCACGGAATAGACCGATGTGCCGGGGCTCATGCCGTCCATGACGATAGCGCAACCGGCCGTCAACCCGCCGCCCGAGCAGGGAACCAGCAGGCTGTCGATCTTGACGTTCATTCCGTTCGCCTGGGCGAGAATCTCCAAGGCCACGGTTCCCTGGCCGGCGATAATGTAGGGATCGTCGTAGGGCGGCACGATGGTGGCGTTGCGTTCGGCCGCGAGGCGGGCGGCGGTTTCCTCTCGCGTGCCGGTTTTCCGGTAGTCGTAAAACATCACTTCCGCGCCGTAGGACCGGGTGCCGGCGACCTTTATCTGCGGGGCATCGCTCGGCATCATGATCAATGCCGAAACGCCGGCGAGTTGGGCCGCCGCTGCCGCGCCCTGGGCATGATTGCCGGAAGAAAACGCGATGATCCCACCGTCTTTTTCTTTCGACGACAGGCGGCTGATGCGGTTATACGCACCGCGAAACTTGAACGACCCGGTGCGCTGCAACGTTTCCATTTTTAGGAGCACTCGGCCGCCAGCCAGATCGTTCAGCACCTGTGATTCGAGCAACGGCGTGTATACGGCAACGCCCTGCAGCCGGCTGGCGGCGTCATATACGTCGTCCAACGTTGGCGGTTCTTTTCGTACCGCTTTGACACCGCCTACAGACTGGTTTGCCATTTATAATTTCTTTCGCCTAACTGACTAACAGCGAAATTTGCACCTGTGTTTTTGTGTGTCAAATAATTTATTGACACTGTATCATTTTATTGAAAAAGTTAACTTAATATCTATTTGATAATGTTATATTTAATAATAATTTCTGAACTTAATCATTGTTAGAAATGCGAATTATCTTTTCTTAGATGAGATTCGTATCTGACATTTTTTGCCATTCTCATGGAAAATCAGCCTGTTATAAGTTTCTGCAAAATTATGTTGATTCGATGTCAATAGATAGTATTATAATATAAAGACACAGTGTTAAATGATTAAGAATTGCATCGTGCCGATACAAATTCCCGACCCCGCCCACCGCAATGGCCCGATCTATGCTGCGATCGCCGATGCTTTCGCGGGTGATATTGAACAGGGCCGATTGAAGCCCGGCGTCCAATTGCCGCCGCACCGTCAGCTTGCCCATGATCTTGGCGTAACCGTGGGCACGATCGCGCATGCCTATACGGACCTCGCCCGCCGGGGCCTCGTCGTTGCGAGCCCGGGCCGGGGAACGATCGTCCGCAATCTCGACAGCATTGCCGACGATCCGGAATCGGGCCCCGGCCTGATCGACCTGACAACCAATCGTCCGGCAACGGATATGTTCGGCGGCGAGCTGGCCGAGACGCTCGGGGCCTTATCGAAACGGCGCGACCTTTCCTCGCTTCAGGATTACCGAAGCGACGCCGGCGCCGAATCCCATCGCGAGGCGGGGGCGATCTGGGTATCGCGCACCGCACATCTCACGGTCTCGGCAGCGCAGATCGTCGTGTGCAACGGTACCCAGCACGCACTATGCGCATCGCTGATGGCCCTGACGCGGGCGGGCGACTCGGTTTTCACCGAGGCCCTCACCTATGCCGGGCTGAAGGCGATCGCTGCCAAGCTTCAGATCGGGTTGCACGGGCTGCCGATGGACGATCAGGGTCTTCTCCCCGATGCGTTCGAGGACGCGTGCAAGGCCGGCAAGGCCAAGGTGCTTGTCTGCGTGCCGTCGCTGCATAACCCGACCACCGTCACGATGAATGAAGCCAGGCGCAAGGCGATCGCGCGCGTCGCCGAGCGGTACGATATTGCGATCATCGAAGACGACGTGCACGGACCGATGCTCGACGATCATCCATCGCCGATCGCCGCGTTCGCACCCGATCGCACGATACTGATTACCGGCACCTCAAAAGCGATCGCCCCGGGGCTACGCGTCGGCTATATCGCGACGCCGGAGGGCATGACAAGGCAGATTATCGCCGGCATCCGGGCGACAACCTGGATGGCAACGCCCCTGATGGCGGAAGTGGCGTCGATATGGATCAACGACGGAACGGCGTGGCGGATTATCGATACCCAACGCCAGGAGCTGGCCGTGCGGGCAGCCCGGGCGACGCGTGCCTTTGCGGGATTTGGCTATGAATGCCCCCCCTGCAGCCTCCATTCCTGGCTCAAATTACCCCAACCTTGGCGCACCGAGGAATTTGTCGACCAGGCCCGCGCGCGCGGCGTCGCCGTCATTCCCGCCGAGGCGTACGCGGTCGGGCGTCTTGAAATGCCGCATGCCGTCCGAATCAACCTCGGCGCGGCGCGCAACCGCGGCGAACTCGACCGCGCCCTGCAGGTTCTGAAAGACGTTCTCGCGCGCCGCCCGGAGCCTCTCAACCCGCTTGCCTGACACCACCAAGGAAAATCCAACGCCATGTCCTCTGCCGAACTCATTGCCGGCATTTACGCCGCTTCGCCGACGCCGATCGCACCCGACGGAAGCGCGGACCGCGACTCCCTTATCGCCCATTGCCGGTGGCTGCTGGATAACGGATGCGCCGGCATCGCGCCCTTGGGCACCACGGGCGAAGCGAACTCCCTGTCGTTTGTAAATCGCCTGGCCATTATCGAGGCGATCGCCGCCGCCCGGATTCCGCTCAACCGCGTTATCGTCGGAACAGGCTCGTGTGCGGTCGGAGACACCGTCCGCCTGACGCAACATGCCCTCGAACACGGTTATCCCAACGTACTGGTCCTGCCGCCTTTCTATTACAAAGGCGTCTCTGACGACGGACTATTCGCGTATTTTTCTACGGTGATCGAACGCCTCGCCGATCCGCGGCTGCGTCTCAATCTCTATCATTTCCCGCAGATGAGCGCGGTGCCTATATCCCTCGGTTTGATCAAGCGCCTGCGCGCCGCCTTCGGCGACACTGTCGCCGGGATCAAGGACAGCTCCGGCGACTGGTCGAATACCAAAAGCATGATCGAGACCGTTCCGGGATTCCGCGTCTTTTCGGGTTCCGAACAGTTCCTTTCCGAAAATCTTGCGCTCGGCGGCGCTGGATGCATTTCGGCGACGACAAACGTGACCGCGCCGATCGCAGCAAGGCTTCTTGCCGGCCGCAACCGGGGCGGCGACGATCCGCAGCGCGAGATCACGGAAATCCGTTTGGCGCTCCAGAAATTTCCATTGGTGCAGGCGGTCAAGAAAGTCCTTCATTGGCGGACCGGCGACGCCGCATGGACACGCATCCTGCCGCCTCTGTCATCCTTGTCGCTGAACGTCGAGGAAAACCTCCGCAAAGCGCTGGCCCAATTTTCCCTGTTTGGACCTGACGCGTGCTCGAACTAGACCGGCACCAGGAAATCGCTGTTTCCCCAATAGCGCGGGGATTGCGGCGCTGAGCGATTCAAGTCTCAGCGAGGAATCCGATTAGGTAGGCGGAAAAGCTCGCCGTATACCTCCTCCTCGCCGGTGAAATACGGATAGATTGTGCCGGTAGTGCAGCCAGCTGCCTTAGCGATCTCACGAAGCGAGGCGCCGTGCAGCCCAGTTTGTCAAAGACGAGCCGGGTAGCGTCCAGAATAATCTTGCGACGCTCGGCGTTGAGTCGCACGTTTCGAGACGGCGAACGAGAACGTGCCGACGTTTCTTGTCATTTTCCGGCCATGCCGCAACCGTTGGTTATTGCGCGCCCGGACAACGCGTATAACAGGCTGCGGTTGGGGATCACTCCTCGATGGTGCCGCGCACGCCGGCCCGCTGGGCCGCCGCCTTGACCATGCCCTCGGCCTTCACCGTCTCGATGAACTTACGCACATATGCCATGCCGGCCTCGCGTCCCTTCGGGGTGCCGAGGGCAAATTCGTCGACTGAAAACCAGCCGGCGAGAACCTGCGCGCCGGATAGTTTGTCCGCTATCGTGAAAAGATTCGCCTTGTTGGCGGCGAACACATCGACCTTGCCGGATTTTACCAGATCGGCGGCGTCGGGCATGCCGACCTCGACCAATTCAGCGCTTTTCAGCGTGCGCTTGAGCGGCGGGATGACCGCGCCGCCGGCCGGCACGCCCACGCGGATGCCGGGCCGGTCGACCTCGGCCATGGTTTTGATCGGCGAGCCGGCGGGCACCAGATAGCCTTGTTCGAGGCTGAGATAGACAGCGGTAAAATTCATGATCTTCTCGCGGTTGGCGTCCCGCGCGACGAAGGCAACATCCCACTTGCCGGAAGTGGCGTCGTCGACGAGAAGGCGCGGCGTCTGATAGACTATCGGTTCATAGGGAACTCCCATGCGCCGGGCCAGTTCCTTGCCGAGTTCGTATCCCACGCCTTTCATCTCGCCCGAAGCGGGATCCTTGATCACGTTCGTCGGGCCGCCGAGGTAAAGGGCGGCACGAAGTTTTCCGGTTGGGGCGAGGGCTTGTTTTTATTCCGCCGTCAAGGATTGGGCGCTTGCACCGCCGGTAAACGACAGCCCGAACAACGCGACGAGCAGC
>JACQAF010000082.1 GCA_016195145.1 Rhodospirillales bacterium | reverse complement strand
GCCGCTTGCCGCCGACGCTTTCGGGGGGCGCGGGCCCGCCTGGTCGGTGGATAATCTCTACCGGCTCTATAGCCGCGTCGAACGCTCGCTGATCCGCGTCGACGCCGACGAGGCGACCTATCCCGCGCATGTCATCCTGCGTTTCCGGCTCGAGAAGGCGATGATCGAGGGCGATCTTGCCCTCGCCGATCTGCCGGGGGCGTGGAATGACGGGATGAAGACGACGCTGGGCATCGTTCCGCCCGACGACCGCGACGGCTGTTTGCAGGACATCCACTGGCCCGGCGGGGCGTGGGGTTATTTCCCGACCTATACCCTTGGCGCGATGACCGCGGCGCAGCTATTCGATGCCGCGCGGCGCACCGACCCCGGCATCCCCGCCGCCATCGCCCGCGGCGATTTCACCGGCCTGCTCGCGTGGCTCCGAACCCATGTCCACGGCCAGGGCTCGCGCCTCTCGACCCGCGATCTGGTGGTCGCGGCGACCGGCCGGCCGCTCGATGTCGCCGTTTATAAACGCCATTTGGAACAGCGTTATTTGGCCTAGGCTGGCCCCCTTGCCCCGAGGGCCGGGCGGAGGCTAGTCTCGGCCCCCAGCCAACCGCCTGCGGACAAAATTCCCGTGCGCTATGTGTCTACCCGGGGTGAGGCCCCCACCCTGTCGTTTGACGATGCCCTGCTTGCCGGCCTTGCCCGCGATGGCGGCCTGTACGTGCCCGAATCCTGGCCGCGCCTGCCGGCGATCGAGTTGAAGGCGCTGGCTGGTCGACCCTATGCTGAGATCGCATTCGCCGTGCTGCGGCCCTTCGTCGGCGGGACGATCGCCGACAACGACCTCGCGGCGATGATCGACGATGCGTATCGTGGCTTCGGCCATCCGGCGGTCGCCCCCCTCAAGCAGCTCGACGCCGACGACTGGCTGCTTGAGCTGTTCCACGGCCCGACCCTCGCCTTCAAGGATTATGCGTTGCAGCTCGTCGGACGGATGTTCGACCACGTGCTGGCGGCGAAGGGCCGGCGGGCGACCATCGTCGGCGCGACCTCGGGCGACACCGGCTCGGCGGCGATCGAGGCCTGCCGCGACCGCGCGGCGATCGACATCTTCATCCTGCATCCCAAGGGCCGCGTGTCCGAGGTGCAACGCCGGCAGATGACGACGGTGCAATCGGCCAACGTCCACAACATCGCCGTCGAGGGCACGTTCGACGACTGCCAGGACCTGGTGAAAGGCATGTTCGCCGACGCGCCGTTCCGCGAGGCGCACAGCCTGTCGGCGGTCAACTCGATCAACTGGGCGCGCATCGCGGCGCAGGTCGTCTATTACGTCAGCGCGGCGCTGTCGCTCGGCGCGCCGGCGCGCAAGATCGCCTTCGCCGTGCCGACCGGCAATTTCGGCAATGTCTATGCCGCCTATGTCGCGGCGCAGATGGGCCTGCCGATTCGCCGGCTGGTCATCGGCTCCAACCGTAACGACATCCTCGCCCGCCTTCTCGCCACGGGCGAGATGAAGGTTGCATCGGTCGAGCCGTCGCTGTCGCCGAGCATGGACATTCAGGTGTCGAGCAATTTCGAGCGCCTGCTGTTCGATCTCGCCGGGTCCAATGGCGCTGCGGTCGCCAAGATGATGGCGCGATTCCGCCGGCGCGGCGCGCTGCGCCTGTCGCCGGCCCGGCACCGGCGGCTCGGCCGGCTGTTCGAGGGCGGCCGGGCCGACGACCGCGAAACGCTCGCGGCGATCGAGCGCATCTACAAGACCACGGGCGAGCTGGTCGATCCGCATAGCGCGGTCGGGCTGCATACGATGGCCTCCGCGCAGCGCGAGCGCGGCGTGCCGATGGTGGCGCTCGCCTGCGCCCATCCGGCGAAATTCCCCGATGCGGTCGAGCGCGCGACCGGGGTGCGCCCGCATCTGCCGGCGCGTCTCGGCGATTTGCTGACCCGGCCGGAGCGGATGACGGCGCTGCCCAACGATCTGCGCGCGGTCGAGGATTTCGTACGCGGCCGGGTGCGGGTCGCGGCATGAGCATCCGGGTTTCAACGCTCGCCAACGGCCTCTGCGTCGCCACAGATACGATGAACGGGGTCGAGACCGCGTCGCTCGGCGTCTATATCGGCGTCGGCACGCGCCACGAAGTCGCCGAAACCAATGGCGTGGCGCATCTGCTCGAACATATGGCGTTCAAGGGCACGACGACGCGCAGCGCCCGCCAAATCGCCGAGGAGATCGAGGCCGTCGGCGGCCAGATGAACGCGCAGACCGGCCGCGAGCAGACCGCCTATTACGTCAAGGTGCTGAAGGAAGACGTCGCCCTCGGCCTCGACATTCTCGCCGACATTCTGCTGCGCTCGGTCTACGATCCGCAGGAATTCGAGCGCGAGCGCGGGGTGATCCTGCAGGAGCTCGGCCAGGTCGAGGACACACCCGACGACGCCATTTTCGACCGCTTTCACGAGACCGCTTTTCCCGGCCAGGCGTTGGGGCGGCCGATCCTCGGCCGCGCCGAAACGATCGCCGGTTTGCCGCGCGCGACGCTGGTCGATTACCGGCAGCGTCATTACGGCGCGCGCAACATGGTGCTAGCGGCGGCCGGGCGCATCGAGCACGAACGGCTGGTGGCGATGGCGGCCGCAGCGTTTGCCGACCTGCCGCCGGCGGGCGAAAACGGCAGCGAGGCGGCGCGCTATGCCGGCGGCGAGTTCCGCGCCGAAGAAGATCTCGAACAGGTTCATTTCGTGCTCGGCTTTCCGGGCGTATCGTTCACCGACCCCGATTATTATTCCGCCGCCGTTCTGGCGACATTGCTCGGCGGCGGGATGTCGTCGCGCCTGTTCCAGGAAATCCGCGAACGGCGGGGGTTGTGCTACACGATCTCCGCCTTCTCGGCGTCGTATCTCGACGGCGGAATCTTCGGCGTCTATACCGGCACCGGCGAACGCGAAACGGCCGAGATGATCCCCGTGCTGGCCGAGGAAATGCGCGCGGTCACCGCGCCGATCGACGCCGAGGAAATCCGTCGCGCCCGCGCGCAGATGAAGGCCGGGCTGCTCATGTCGCTGGAGAGCACCAATGCGCGCATGGACGCGCTTGGCTCGAACATCCTGATTTACGGGCGACCGATCCCGCCCGATGAAATCTCGCGCTGCATCGATGCGGTGACGCCGGAAGACATTACGCGCGTCGCGCGACGGCTATTCGTCGGCCGGCCGACGATTGCGGCGATGGGGCCGCTTGGCGGGCTCGAACCCTATGCGCGGCTGGCCAGGCGATTCGGCTAGGCGTGGCCGGCCTGGCCGGAGAGCGCGCCAAGTTCGACCCCGATCTTGGCGAGCGCGTCGCGCCACCTGCCGTCGAGATCGGCGCCGAATACCAGTTTTTCATCCGCCGGTATCGTCAGCCAGCCATTGGCGACGATCTCGGTCTCCAGCTGGCCGGGGCCCCAGCCGGCATAGCCGAGCGCCAGAAGGCTGTTGCGCGGCCCTTCGCCGACGGCGATGGCGCGCAGAATATCGACGGTTGCGGTCAATGCGAAGCCCGACTCGACCTTGAGCGTGCCGTCGCGGACATAATCGTCGGAATGGAGCACGAAGCCGCGGCCCGATTCGACCGGACCGCCGAAGTGAACCCGGATCTGTTCGGTGCGCGGCCCGGTTTCGATATTCAGCTGCTCGAGCAGATCGGGAAAGCTCAGCTGGTCGAAGAGCTTGTTGACTACGAGGCCCATCGCGCCATCGGAGTTGTGCGCGCACATGTAAATGACGCTGCGCTCGAAACGGGGGTCTTGCATCTGCGGCATGGCGATCAGCAGATGCCCCGTGAGATAAGTCGGGATTTTCAGACTATGTGCCATCTCAATTTAAATATGCCCCATCTCTCGTTAAAACAAGTTTATCAAAAAGTGGGCCTCTACCGTCGGCTGCGACATTTTGCATGCTGCATTCGCCGTATTTTCACGCAAAAGTGGGGTTCGCCGGCTGGCGGATCACCATATAAATGAACAAGAAAACGGCATCGACCGGTAGAATACTGCAAATGTTTCGGTGGCAAACCGGAGAGCGGGTTGCCCATTTTTGGTATCGACGACGGGAACTTATGTTAACCACATGATTCGAAAAGGTTATTTATGTCTGTGGGTCATCGCCGCCGGGTTGCTGGCAAGCGTGCCGGCCGTGGCGCGCGCCGAACCGGGGGCGTCCGACTGGGCGCACGAGGACCAGGTCCAGGTGCGCCTGGTGTCGGCGACCGTGGCGACCGGCAGCGCCGAAACCCAGCGACTCGGGCTGCAATTCCGCATGCAGCCCGGCTGGAAGATCTATTGGCGGTCGCCGGGCGACGCCGGTTTTCCGCCGCGGCCCGACTGGAGCGGTTCAAACAATCTCGCCAGCGCCGATCTGCGCTGGCCGGCGCCCGAGCGTTTCGATCTTTTCGGCCTTGAGACGTTCGGTTATGGCGGCGAGGTGGTGTTGCCGATCGACGCGCGGCTGGCGAGGCCCGGCGACGCGGCGTCGCTGGCGCTCAAGGTCGATTATCTGACCTGCGAAAAAATCTGCATTCCTTACGAGGCCAGTCTGTCGCTCGCCCTGCCGGCGGGCCCCGCCGGGCCGAGCGCCTTTGCCCATCTCATCGACCGCTTCAATGTCCGCGTGCCGGGCGATGGCGCGGGGCAGGGCCTGACCATCGAGCGCGCCGACTGGATCGGCGGGCCGTCGCCGGCGATCGCCGTGACAGTGCGCGCCATGATGCCGCTGGCGACGCCTGATGTGCTGATCGAAGGGCCGGCGGGATGGACTTTCGGCCGGCCGACAGCGATGTTTTCCGATGGCGGGCGCAGCGCGGTCCTGCGCGCGCCGGCGCGCGCCGCGGGCCGTGCGGCCGCGGCCGAACTCGCCGGCAGCGCAATGACCCTCACCGTCCTCGATGGCGAACGGGCCGTCGAGCGGCAGCTGACGCTTGGCCTCGCGCCATCGTCCTCGGCGTTCGATGTCAGTTTTCTCGCCATTCTCGGGCTGGCGGTGCTCGGCGGGTTCATTCTCAATCTCATGCCCTGCGTACTGCCGGTCCTGTCGCTCAAGCTGCTCGGTCTCGTCGGCCATGGCGGGGCCGGGCGCACGCGGGTCCGCCTCGGCTTCCTCGCTTCGGCGGCAGGTATCCTCACCGCCTTTCTCGCGCTGGCCGCTGCCCTCGTTGGGGTTCAGGCGGCCGGATACGCCGTCGGCTGGGGGATCCAGTTCCAGCAGCCGGTGTTCCTCGTCTTCATGGCGCTGCTGCTGACGCTGTTCGCCGCCAATCTGTGGGGCTGGTTCGAGATCCGCCTGCCGGGCGGGCTGTCCGACATGTTCGGGCGCGTCGGCGGTGCGGACGACCATGGGCAGCCGACGGTCGCCGGGTCATTCGCTACCGGGGCCTTCGCGACGCTGCTGGCGACCCCGTGTTCGGCCCCGTTCCTCGGCACGGCGGTGGGCTTCGCGCTGGCGCGGGGGCCGGGAGAAATCTTCGCCGTATTCGCCGCCCTCGGCATCGGGCTGGCGCTGCCTTATCTCGTCGTGGCCGCGCTGCCCGGCATCGCCGCGCGGCTGCCGCGGCCGGGACGATGGATGATCGGCATGCGCCGTATTCTCGGCCTTGCGCTGGCGGCGACGGTCATCTGGCTGCTCACGGTCGTCGCGGCGCAGCTCGACAGCGCGGCGGCGATGACGCTGGCCGGCCTGCTGGCGGCGCTGCTGGTCTTTTTGTGGGCGATGCGCAACCTTGGCGATCGCGGCGGATTCCGGCGCGTGGCCGGCATCGCGGCGCTGGCCACGCTGGCCTTCATCGTGCCGGGCAAGCTTACCTCCAACGCAACCCCCGCCGTCGCGACGAAAGCCGGGCCCGAGCAATGGCGCCCGTTCGACCGCGACGAGATTGGCCGTCTGGTCGCCGCCGATCAGGTCGTCTTCGTCGACGTGACCGCCGATTGGTGCATCACCTGTCAGGTGAACAAGGCGCTCGTGCTGTCGCGCGGCGACGTGGCCGAACGCCTGTCGGGCAAGAAAGCGCCCACCGCCAATGCCGTGATCGCCATGCGGGCCGACTGGACCAAGCCGGATGACCGGATCGCCCGCTATCTCGCCAGCTTCGGGCGCTATGGCATTCCGTTCAACGCCGTCTACGGGCCGGGTGCGCCGCAAGGATTGCCGCTACCCGAGATCCTCACCGCCGAGGCGGTGCTGACGGCGCTCGACCGTGCCGCCATGCCGATGCCGGCCACGGCGGCGGCGCGCTGAACCCGGCGTCATAAAACCCTAGCTTTCCAAGGGATGAAATCCCGGCGCGGACAGGCTATGAATCGTTCGTTGCGCCGGTTTTCCGGCCCCGATTTTTGTCTCATCCGCATGGAAAGGATTGTGAAATATGACGATCAAGGTTGGCGACAAGGTTCCCTCGGTGAAGCTTAAACTGATGACCAAGGACGGGCCGAAGGACATCACGACCGACGAGCTATTCAAGGGCAAGAAGGTCGTCGTTTTCGGCCTGCCCGGCGCCTTTACGCCGACCTGTTCGGCCAAACACGTACCCGGTTTCGTCCAGAACGCCGACATGCTGAAAGGCAAGGGCGTCGACACCATCGCCTGTTTTTCGGTCAATGACGCCTTCGTCATGGATGCGTGGGGCAAGAACCAGAATGTCGGCGACAAGGTGATGATGATCGCCGACGGCAATGCCGATTTTACCCGCGCGGCGGGGCTGGAAATGGACGGCACGGGCTATGGCATGGGCCTGCGCATGCGCCGGTTCTCGATGCTGGTCGATAATGGCGTGGTCAAGCAGTTCAATCTCGAAAAGCCCGGCGCATTCGAGGTCTCCAACGCCGAGACGATGCTGAAACAGGTCTAGTCCGCCGATCCTGCGAGACCCGAGAGGGGGGCGGATTGCGGGTCGGCGCGCCGACCCGGGCGAGATAATCGCGCACGAGCCGCCCGCCGCGGGTGTCGTAGCGCGCCTCGAGCGGCGCCATCGTCTCGATTCTATCGGCCCGGAAATGGCGAAAATCGCGGCGCAGCTCGCACCAGGCGCAAAGCAGCGTCGTATCGGTGAAATAGGCGAGGGCGAGCGGCCAGACCGTGCGCCGGGTCGGGGCGCCTTTTTCGTCGCGATAGGATATTTGCAGCTTGCGCGCCCGCCGGATGGCGCTGCGGGCGACGCCAAGATCGACCGCCGGCGCGGGGGATTGGCCGAAATTAGGGGCGAACAGGGCGGTGCGGGTCAGCGCATCGTGAAGATCGCGCGGCAGGACATGTTCGACCTTGGCCAGGGAATCGCGCGCCGCCTTGGCGAGCGCCGCATCGCCGGCGCGGGCGACCATCTGCGCGCCGAGGACCAGCGCCTCGATCTCCTCGATCGTGAACATCAGGGGCGGCAGGTCGTAACCGGCGCGCAGCACATATCCGATGCCGGCCTCGCCCGCGACCGGCACGCCGCTCGCCAGCAATGCCGCCATGTCGCGATAGACCGTGCGCACCGAAACCTCCAGTTCCTCGGCAATGCGTTCGGCCGTCGTCGGCGTGCGCCGGCGGCGCAGGACCTGGATAATCTGCAAAAGGCGGTCGGCGCGGCGCATGATCGTGCGGATATCCGGGGGCAACCGTGCAGGATAGGTCAATCCCTCCTGACAGCATGCTGTCAGGAGGGATAGGCTAGGATCGTCGCCGGTTAATGTCCATCATCAGGGGGTGTCGATGATCAAGCTGATCCAGTTTCCGCCGGCCTTCGGGCTGCCCAATTCCAGCCCGTTCTGCATCAAGGCCGAGCTTCTGCTGAAGATGGCCAGCCTGCCCTACGAAATCGTACCCATATCCGATCCGCGCAAGGGGCCCAAGGGCAAGCTGCCGGCGATCGAGGATGGCGGCAAGACCATCGGCGATTCGGAATTCATCCGCCGTCACTTCGAACATGCCTATGGCGTCGATTTCGACAAGGGGCTGGGATCGGCCGAGCGCGCCGTGGCCCACGCCTTTGCGCGGGCGGTCGAGGAGCGAACCTATTGGGTGCTCGTTTACGATCGTTGGATCAACGACCGGCATTGGCCGACAATCCGCAAGGAATTCTTCGGCGGCATGCCGGCGCCTATCCGCAATCTGGTTGCCGGCATGATTCGCGGAAAAGTCCGCCGGGCCTTGCACGGTCACGGCATGGGCCGGCATGCGCCGGACGAAATCTACGCCCTGGGCGTGGCCGATATGCGCGCCATCGCCGATTTTCTTGCCGACAAGCCGTTCCTGATGGGCGCCGAGCCGACCGGAGCGGATGCTTCCGTGTATCCCATAGTCGCTTGCCTGATCGACCCGCCCTTCGATTCGCCGCCCAAGGCCGAGGCGCTGCGTCACGCCAATCTTGTCGCCTATGCGGCGCGGATGCGGTCGCGCTATTTCGCCTGAGGCCGCGCGGGGGTGTCACTTCGGCGCGGCGAGCTCCGCAATCGCCTGGCGGGCGAGCGCGTCGGCGCGTTCGTTTTCGGGGTGGCCGGAATGGCCGCGCACCCAGCGCCATTCGACGTCGTGCGTCGCCGCCGCCGCTTCGAGGCGCTGCCACAGATCGATGTTCTTGACCGGCTTCTTGTCGGCGGTTTTCCAGCCTTTTTTCTTCCAGTCGTGAATCCAGCGCGTGATGCCGTCGCGCAGGTACTGCGAATCGGTATAAACGCGCGCGCGCATGACACGTTTCAGCGTTTCAAGACCGACGATCGCCGCCATCAGCTCCATCCGGTTATTGGTCGTCGCGGCCTCGGCGCCCGAAAGCTCTTTCTCGTTGCCGCGCCAGCGCAGGATGACCCCCCAGCCGCCGGGGCCGGGGTTGCCGCTGCACGCGCCGTCGGTGAACAGGTCGACGATATCCGAATCGGGATCGGAATCGGTCACGGCTTGCCGGCCGGCCCAAGCAGGATTTCGGCCTCGACCGAAATCCGGACGGTTTGCTCGCCCGGCTCGGCCGTCGGCGGCGGTGCGGCCGTTCCCGCCATCTCCGCCCGCAGCATGCGGATCGACGGCGGGCGCTCGCCCGACGCATCGCCCACCCGGATGTCATGATAGCGCACGATGGCGAGGTTCATCGCCGCCGCGATCCGCTCGGCGCGCTGACGCAAGCGAGCCAGCGCCTCGGCGGTCAGGTCGTCCTCGGCCGCGCGGGCGGCTTCGGGCGTCAGGTCGAAGGCGAGATTGGAGAAGACGAGGCCCGTTTCCTGCAGTTCGCCCGCGAGCGCCATCAGCGCCGCGAAATCGCCACTGGTCAGCGTCACCGATTGCCGGCCGCGCCAGCGGGCGGGCGCGTTGTGCGGGCGTTCTTCGTAAAGCGTATAACCGCCGGTCCCGGTCTTGATCGCGGCTTCTTTCTTCGCCCGGGCGACGGCGGCTCCCATGCGCTGATTGATCTCGGCCTGGATACGGCGCGGATCGCCGCCGGCCAGCTCGACCCGCAATTCGGCGCGCAGCCGGTCATGCGGCAGGGCGCGCTCGGCCGTCTCGATCAGGCGCAGCACCGTCAGGCCGGGCTCGACCGGGCGCGAATCCTGCGCCAGGGCGGCGGGAGCGACAACAAGCAGAATCGCCAGCAGCAGAAAACGAATCGGCATCGTCGTCCTCCTTCCCCAGCGTCAGAGACCGTATGCGCCGGGGCTCGTGACCGAACGGTGGAAACGCAGTTTCTTCAGGTATTCGATCGGGTCCTTCGGCTTGACGAACGCGCCGGCCGGGTGGTGGATCCAGTCGTAAAGACGGGTCAGCAAAAACCGCAGGGCGCTGCCGCGCGCGAGCAGGGGCAGGGCCTCGATTTCGGTTGGCAGCATCAAACGAACCCGACGGTAGCCGCTGACCAGGCGGCGCGCCTTGGTGGCGTTGAAGCTGAGATCGGGCTCGAAGCACCAGGCATTAAGGCAGATGGCGAGGTCGTAGGCGAAGAAATCGTTGCAGGCGAAATAGAAGTCGATCATCCCCGACAGCCGGTTGCCGAGAAAAAAGACGTTGTCGGGAAACAGGTCGGCATGGATGACGCCCGACGGCAGGTCCTTGGGCCAGCGGGCGCTGAGATCGTCGAACTCCCGGGCGAGTTCGTCGGCGAGACCGGCTTGCACCTCGTCGGCGCGGGTGCGGCAATCTTCGAACAGGGCGCGCCAGCCGGCGAGCGACAAGGCGTTGGAGCGTCGCATGTCAAACGCGGCGCCGGCAATGTGCAGCCGGGCGAGCGCTTCGCCAACCGGCCCGCAATGGCCGACCATCACCCGGCGCGGCCACATGCCCAGGAGGAAGCTGATGATCGCCGCCGGCCGGCCGGCCAGCTCGCGCAATGCCTTGCCGTCGCGGCCGTGAATCGGCGTCGGGCAGGCGATGCCGTGGGCGGCGAGATGATCCATGAAGCCGAGGAAAAACGGCAGATCGGCCTTGGCGACGCGTTTTTCGTAAAGCGTCAGGATGTAGGTGCCGCGGTCGGTCTGCAGCAGATAGTTGGAATTCTCGACCCCTTCGGCGATGCCCTTGCAGGCGCGAACCTCGCCGAGATCGTAAGCCTTGAGGAACTCTTCAAGTTCGTCGTCGCCGACTTCGGTATAAACCGCCATGCGCGCACCCGGCGTTCAGGCGCTCAAGGCGCGCGGCAGGTTGAAGCGAACGTCTTCTTCGGTCACCGTCACTTCCTCGACGGTCACGGCGAAGCGGGCGCGGCACGCCTCGATCACCTCCTGGACCAGTATTTCGGGGGCCGAGGCGCCGGCGGAGAGGCCGAGGCGCGACACGCCGTCGAGAAAGGCCCAGTCGATATCGCTCGCGCGCTGGATCAGCACCGCTTTTTTGCAGCCGGCCTTGCGCGCCACCTCGACAAGACGCATGGAATTCGACGAATTCGGCGCGCCGACGACGAACAACGCCTCGACCCGCGCGGCGACCGCCTTGACCGCCGCCTGGCGGTTGGTTGTCGCATAGCAGATATCCTCGCGGCGCGGCCCGGCGAGCTTCGGAAACCGGCGTTGCAGGACCGCGACGATGGCCGCGGTGTCGTCGACCGACAGCGTCGTCTGGGTGATATAGGCGAGGCGATCCGGATCGGGAACTTGAAGGCGCTCGGCCTGCGCCACATCCTCGACCAGCACCACAGCGCCCTCGGGCAGCTGGCCCATCGTGCCGACGACCTCGGGATGGCCGGCATGGCCGATGAGGACGATCAGCCGGCCGTCGTCGCGGTGGTGCGAGGCCTCGGCATGGACCTTGGTGACCAAGGGGCAGGTGGCATCGAGATAAAACATCTTCCGGCGCTCGGCCTCCGCCGGCACGGCCTTGGGCACGCCATGAGCCGAAAACACCACCGGCGCGTCGCCCGGCACCTGGTCGAGTTCGTCGACGAACACCGCGCCCTTGGCTTCGAGATTTTCAACCACAAAACGGTTATGGACGATTTCGTGGCGGACATAGACCGGCGGGCCGTATTTCGCCAGCGCCCGTTCGACGATCAGGATGGCGCGGTCGACGCCGGCGCAAAATCCGCGCGGACCGGCGAGAAAAATAGCGAGCGGGGAAGCTTGTGGATTCATGCGGCCTTCTTTACATTCCGGGGGGCAAAATACCCTGCCGAACCCGGCGACGGAAGCCCCGCGAGGGCGGTGCGGCCGAAAGAGTTGCGCGGACGTCTTAACCTATGGCCGAACCAATTCCCGCCCAAAAAACGCCTTATCCCGTAGAGGTTGCAACCGGCAAGAAGTATTTCTGGTGCGCCTGCGGGCGCAGCAAGAAACAGCCGTTCTGCGACGGATCCCATGCCGGCACCGGCTTGGAGCCCGTTCCCTTCACCGCGACCGAGAACAAGAAATTGTGGTTTTGCGGCTGCAAGGCGAGCGGCAAGAAACCCTTTTGCGACGGGACGCATTCGAAACTTGCCTAACCTTACGCGCGTCATTCCGTTGGCGCTGCTCGCAGGATTGCTGGTTTTGTCGGCGTGCAAAAGCCCGCCCGAGCCGGCCTGCCCGCGCGCATCC
>JACQAF010000083.1 GCA_016195145.1 Rhodospirillales bacterium | reverse complement strand
GAGCCTTCGGCGGCTCCTGTCAGCCCGCTATCTCCCAATTTCGACCAACGAAAATTCCGCCATGCGCCCGGAAATCCTGTTCGACCTGTTCGCCCCGGTGACGGCCCTGCCCGGCATCGGCCCGCGGCTGGGCAAGCTGGTCGAACGGGCGACCGGCGGGGGCAAGGTCGTCGACCTGCTGTGGCGTCTGCCGACCGGGCTGGTCGACCGGCGTTTTGCGCCTAAGATCGCCGATGCGCCCGAGGGGCGCATCGCCACGATCACGGTCCATGTCGACAAGCATCTCGCCCCGCATAACCCGCGCCAGCCCTACAAGGTGCGCTGCCACGACGATAGCGGCTTTCTTCACCTCGTGTTCTTTCACGTCAAGGGCGACTGGCTGGAAAAGACTCTGCCGGTCGGCGAGACGCGCGTGGTCAGCGGCCGGGTCGAGCGCTTCCGCGACGAGGTGCAGATGACCCATCCCGATCACATCGCCCGGCCGGAGGAATTTGCCGCGCTGGCGGCGGTCGAGCCGGTCTATCCCCTGACCGCCGGGCTCGGGCCGAAGCCGATGCTGAGGGCGATGCGCGCAACGCTCGACCGTGCGCCCCCCGATCTGCCGGAATGGCTCGATCCGCCGCTTGCCGTGCGCGAGGGCTGGCCGGCTTGGCGGGTGGCGTTGCGCGCGGCGCATGCCCCCGAACGCGAATCCGATCTCCTCCCCGACACGCCGGCCCGCCGCCGGCTCGCCTATGACGAACTGCTCGCCAACCAGCTCGCCCTTGCCCTTGTCCGCGCCGATCAGCGCCGCCTGCCGGGGCGGCGGATCGTCGGCGACGGCGCCTTGCGGGCGCGGGCGCTCGCCGCCCTGCCCTTTGCGCTTACCGGTTCGCAAAATACGGCGCTCGGCGAAATCCTCGCCGATATGGCGGCGGATGGGCGGATGCTGCGCCTGCTTCAGGGCGATGTCGGCAGCGGCAAGACGGTGGTCGCCCTGCTCGCCATGCTGAATGCGGTCGAGGCCGGCTTGCAGGCGGCGCTGATGGCGCCGACCGAAATCCTCGCCCGCCAGCATTATCAGACCATCGGCCCGCTCGCCGAGGCGGCCGGCGTGCCGGTGACGCTCCTCACTGGGCGCGACAAAGGCAAGGCGCGGCAGGCGGCGCTCGCCGGGCTGGCCGCGGGCGGGATCAAGTTGATCGTCGGAACCCATGCCTTGCTCGAAGAAGACGTCGATTTCGCCGATCTCGGCTTCGCGGTGATCGACGAACAGCACCGCTTCGGCGTGCATCAGCGCCTCGGCCTTGCCGGCAAGGGCAAGGGCGTCGACGTGCTGGTGATGACCGCGACGCCGATCCCGCGCACGCTGATGCTGTGCTCCTATGGCGACATGGAAGCCTCGCGGCTGACCGAAAAACCGCCGGGCCGCCAGCCAGTCGATACGCGCGTCGTCCCCCTGAACCGGATCGACGAGGTGGTCGATGGCGTCGACCGGCAGCTCGCCAAGGGCGCCCGCGCCTTCTGGGTCTGTCCCCTAGTCGAGGAATCGGAAGCGGTCGATCTCGCCGCGGCGAGCGAGCGTCACGCAGCGCTAGCGGCCCGCTTCGGAGCGAGCCGCGTCGGCCTTGTCCATGGGCGGATGAAGGGCGCGCAAAAGGACGCGGCGATGGAGAAATTCGCCGCCGGCGGAACCGGCGTGCTGGTGGCGACGACGGTGATCGAAGTCGGCGTCGACGTGCCCGAGGCGACGATCATGGTCGTCGAGCATGCCGAGCGCTTCGGGCTGGCGCAGCTGCATCAACTGCGCGGGCGCATCGGGCGCGGCGACCGGCCGTCGACCTGCATCCTTCTCTACGCCCAGCCGCTTGGCGAGACCGCCAAGGCGCGCCTGTCCATCCTGCGCGACACCGAGGACGGCTTTCGTATTGCCGAAGAAGATTTGCGCTTGCGCGGGGCGGGCGAGCTGCTCGGCACGCGCCAGAGCGGCCTGCCCGAATTCCGCCTCGCCGATCTTGCGGTGCATGGCGATCTGCTCGGCATCGCGCGCGACGACGCGCGCCTGATCCTCGATCGCGATCCCAGGCTCGGCGCGGCGCGCGGTGCGGCGCTGCGCACGCTGCTCTATCTGTTCGAGCGCGATGCGGCGGTTAAGCTCGTGCGTTCCGGTTGACCGCCGGGCGCGCGGCGGCGGTGCGGTGCGGCGGCGGTGCGGCGATGCCGCCCGAAACCAGCAGCTTCAGCGCCTCCTCGGGCGTCAAATCGCACTCGACGATCTCGCTCGGCGGGATGAAGACAAGAAACCCGGCCGTAATGTTGGGCGAGTTCGGCACGAAGACGTTGAGCACGCCCTCGGGCGAAACATCCTGCGTGTTGCCTGGCGTGGTGCCGGTGATGAAACCGATGCGCCACATGCCTTCGCGCGGGAACTGGACGAGCACGACCTGCCGGAAGGTCGCCGCCTGCCGGGCGAGAATGGTTTCGAAGATCTGCTTGAGGGCGCCGTAGATCGAGCGGACGATCGGCATGCGCGCCAGCATGCCTTCGCTTACCCGGACGAACAGGCGGCCGAAAAAGCCGGCGGTCAGCCAGCCAACCACGGTCAGCGCCGCCAGCACGATGATCAGGCCGATGCCGGGAACGTTGAACGGCAGATAGTGATTCGGATTATAGGGCGCCGGCAGCAGGGCGGTGACGCGCTCGTCGACGAAACGGACGACGATCCAGGTGGTATAGATCGTGATTGAAATCGGCGCGGTGATCAGGATCCCTGCGAACAGATAAGCCCGCAGCCGCCCAAGCAGGGTAAGGTGAAAGCTGATCGGGCGCACTTCGGGCGGCGTTTCGTCGCTCACAGGAATGCCTCCAGCGCCGCATGGGTTTCGGCCGGCGCTTCCTCGGCCAGGAAATGACCGCAATCGACGCCATGGCCGCGTACGTCGGCCGCCCATTCCCGCCACACAACGAGCGGGTCGTCGCGGCGCTTGGCGAGGCCGCGATCGCCCCAGATCGCCAGAACCGGACAGGCGATCTTGCGCTGGCCGTAATCCTGCGCGTCGTGCTCGAAATCGACGCTCGCCCCCGCCCGATAATCCTCGCAGGTGGCGCGGATCGAGTCAGGCTCGGCGAAGCAGCGTCGGTATTCGGCCATCGCCTCGGGCGTGAAGGCGCCGGCGGTCTTGGACCAGCGATTGAGCGTCTGCTCGAGATAATAGATCGGATCGTGGCCGATCATCGTTTCGGGCAGGCCGGCGGGCTGGGCAAGAAACAGCCAATGATAAGCAGCCATGCCGAGGGCCATGTTCATGTTGGTCCACATGGCGTGGGTCGGCACGATGTCGAGAACGGCAAGCTTGGCGACTGCCTTGGGATGGTCGAGCGCCATCCGGTAGGCGACGCGGCCGCCGCGGTCGTGCCCAACGACCGAAAATCGCGGCCAGCCGAGCGCCGCCATCAATTCGACCAGGTCCTGGGCCATCGTACGCTTGGAATAGGCGAGATGCTGCGGATCGGAGGGCGGCTTGGCGGAATCGCCATAGCCGCGCAAATCAGGCACGATGACGGTAAAACGCCGGGCGAGATCGGGAGCGATCCTGTGCCACATGACATGCGTCTGCGGATAACCGTGGATGAGCAGCAAGGGCGGGCCGCCGCCGCCTCGCCGGAAATTGATCTCGGCGGACGTCGTCTTGTGCTTATGTTGCGCGAAACCGGGAAACATTACGTTATACCTCATGCTTGCATCGATCCTAGCGCGATTCGCATGCCGGCGTGCAGTGCCTTGCCGGGAATAAGCCGTATCCCAAAACTGTTAGTATCGGAAGGTCCGTTATAACCGGAACGCCGCCCCTGTCACAGTCGCCGCAACTTCTGTCCGTGGCTACCGCCGTGCCGCCCTTTGTGCTGCGCCAGGACGATATCGTTGCACGCACCGACCGGCTGTTCGATGGGCGCGGGTCGGAAATTGCGCGGCTGCTGCCCGCCTTCGCCAACGCCGGCATCGCCACGCGCTATTCCTGCGTGCCGCTGGACTGGTACGAGCGCGATCACGGCTGGGCCGAACGCAGCCGGCTGTTCGTCGACAACGCTCTCGTCCTGCTTGAACGCGCCGCCCGCGATTGCGTGACCCGCGCCGGCTGCGAATTCGGCGCAATCGACGCCATCGTCGTCGCCTCGACCACCGGAATTGCCACACCCAGCCTCGATGCGCTGCTGCTCGAACGTCTGCCGTTCCGGCGCGATGTCGTGCGCCTGCCGATCTTCGGGCTGGGTTGCGCCGGCGGCGTGCTCGGCCTCGCGCGGGCGGCCGCACTCGCCCGCGCCATGCCGGGGGCGCGGGTGCTGTTCCTGGTCGTCGAGTTATGCGCCCTCACCTTCCGCAAGCGCGACCAGTCGAAGAGCAACATCATCGCCGCCGCCTTGTTCGGCGACGGCGCCGCAGCCGCCCTGGTCGGTCCCGGCGACGGCAACGGCCGCGCGGGCCCCGCCATCGCGGCGTCGGGCGAATACACGTGGCCGGATTCGCT
>JACQAF010000073.1 GCA_016195145.1 Rhodospirillales bacterium | reverse complement strand
CGGGACGACCAAAAGCGGCCGGCCGCGCGCCGCCTGCGGGCAAACGACGCCGTAATCGAGCAATCGCGTCGTCCCCTCGCGCCACACCGGGGGTGGCGGATCGAAGGCGCGCCGATAGGGATGCGCCCGATAGCGGCGAATGCCGGTTTCAAGCTCGTCGAGGCGGCGGCGAACCTCGCGCCCGACGGCGATACGCAGCGCTTCAGGATCGGCGGCCGCGAGTTCGCGCAGCAGCGCCGCCGCGCGGTCCTTTAGTTCCGGCGCCCAGCCCATCGTCGCCGGCCACGGCGCCGCCGGTTCGTTTCCCGCCTTTGCCGCCCCCGTCGCCTTCGAGCCACGCAAGTCGCCGCTCAAGAACGGCAAGGCGGCGGCGGAGCTCAGCCACGTCAGGGTCGCCGTCGACAGATGCAGCGCCAGCGGCCGCGGGCCTTGGCGCGGGTGGCGGGGCGGCGGCCGGGGGACGCCGGTCCGGGCTTGGTTCATGGGCATCTCGCGGTGCTTGGGATGATGGCTTGGCTCCGGCCTCCGCGCCCGCCGCGGCCCACAGCGAGGCCCAGTTGGCGGGTCCCATTGCGGCCATGGCTTGCAGAACCCGGCCGAGGGATTCCGTCAGCTCGGGATCCGCCGCAGCGGCGCTGATCTGCTCCTGCCACAGATCGACATAACGTCGGGCAAGGGATTCGATATCGGGCGGCTCGGCCATGCCTGCGGACTATACAGCCACGTCCCACCCCTTGCCAGCGCCCCCATTGCAGTGCAACATGAGGCGCTTTTTCCGTACACCGCCGGTTTCCGCGCGGTGCGGGCGACAGCGGAGAGCGTATGAGCGATAGCGAAGAGAAGGCCTCGCCGGTCAAGATCAAGAAATACGCAAACCGGCGCCTCTACAACACCGTGACCAGCAGCTACGTGACGCTCGACCATCTCTGCCAGATGGTCAAGGACGGGACCGATTTCATCGTTAACGACGCCAAGACGGGCGAAGACATCACCCGCTCGGTGCTGACCCAGATCATCGTCGAGGAAGAGGGCAAGGGGGGGCAGAATCTTCTTCCGGTCAGCTTCCTGCGCCAGCTCATCTCGTTCTACGGCGATAATTTGCAGGCGCTCGTGCCGCGCTATCTCGATCAGTCGATGGGCTGGTTCGCGCGCAATCAGGAACAGATGCGCCAGTACACCCAAGGGGCGTTCGGCGGCCTGTTCCCCTTCGGCCCGCAGATGGAAGAAATGAGCAAGCAGAACATGGCCTTCTTTCAGAACGCGATGAAGATGTTCTCGCCGTTCAAGTTCGAGGACGGCGCGAAGTCGCCGGGTCCGGCGGACAGCAATGCCGTACCGTCCGGGCCGGCCGCGGCCCCCGACGGCGACGCCAATCTCGATCAGCTGAAGAACGAGCTCGAGGCGCTGCAAAAGCGCCTCAACGAACTTAGCAAGAAATCCTGA
The DNA here is from genome assembly GCA_016195145.1 of Rhodospirillales bacterium. Classification (GTDB taxonomy): domain Bacteria; phylum Pseudomonadota; class Alphaproteobacteria; order CACIAM-22H2; family CACIAM-22H2; genus JACQAF01. The sequence goes on along the minus strand of JACQAF010000073.1, from coordinate 9,869 downwards.
GCGGCCGGATTAGAGCGGCGCGCCGGGCGTCGCCAGATTGCCGTGGCGGACGGCCGGCGCCTTCACCACGGTCAGGCGCGGCGGCGCGGTGCGAGCAAGCCAGGGCCGCTCCACCGATGGCACGCCGAAATAATATCCTTGCAGATAGCGCACGCCCCGGCGTTCGAGGTGAACCGCATCGGCGGCGGTTTCGACGCACTCGGCGACCGTGGCCAGGCCGAAGCCTTCGGCCAGCCCGAGCAACGTGCGGATGAATAGCTGATTGTCGATATTGTCGGCGAGCCCCTTGACGAAGGATCCGTCGATCTTCACGCAATCGACGGACAGCGCCTTGAGATTGCGGAACGACGTGTAGCCGGCCCCGAAATCGTCGAGCGCCACGCGACAGCCGAGCTCGCGCACCGCGGCGACGAAATGCGCCGTCTCCTCGATATCCTGCAGGGCAACCGTTTCAGTGATCTCGACGATCAGTCGGCGAGCGATATCGGCCCGGCCCTTAAGCATGGCATTGAGCGCGCGCAACCATTGCCGGTCGCCGGCGGTAAGGCCCGAGATGTTGAGCGCCAGCTTGACGCCGGGGTAGCGCACAAGCTCGTTCACAGCGAGATCGAGAGCTCGGCGGTCGATCAGCCGCATCAGCCCGGTTTGCTCGACCACCGGGACGAAGGCCGAGGCGGGGACGATCGTGCCGTCGTCGCGTCTCAGGCGCAGCAGGCATTCGTAATGATCGACGGTGCGCGCGCCAGAATCGACCACCGGCTGAAAGGCAAATAACAGGCGGTCTTCCTTGAGCGCGGTCTGCACATCGGCGGCGATTTCGACCATGCGGCGGCGGTTGTGGCGTTGGCCGTCAGTGTCGGAAAACAGGGCGAAACGGTCGCGGCCGGCACGTTTGGCTTCCTGGAGCGCGCCGTCGGCGCGGCTCATCGTTTCCTGGGCGCTCGGCACATGATCGAGATAGGCGATGCCCCCGATCGAAATCGTGACGTGAATCGAGCCGGATGGCGTTTCAATCGGCGTTTGGCGCACGGCCTGCAACAATTTGTCGGCGGCAATACCGATATCGGATTGGGGGCAGTTGCTGAGCACGATGCCGAAGCGATCGCCGCCCATACGGCCGACGATGTCGGACGCCCGCAGGCAGCGATCGAGCCGCTGGCCGACGGTGACGATGACCGTGTCGGCAGTCTCGTAACCGAAAGCATCGTTGACCGCGGTTAGATTGTCGATGCCGATGGCGAGATAAGCTCCGGGCACGCTGTAACGCGAGCTGTAAATTAGCGCGTGGTCGAGCGCTTCCTTGAGCCGGCCGCGATTATAGTGGCCGGTCAGATCGTCGAAGCTGGCGAGATATTCGAGCTGGGCTTCCTTGAGCTTGCGGGTCGAGATGATGCGCAACGTGCCGATCATCCGCACCGGGCGGCCATCGGCGGAGAATTCCGCCGCGCCCCGGTCATGGACCCAGATCAGCTTGCCGCCTTCGCCGCGCAAGCGGTATTCGCATTCATAGGGATCGCGCGTGCTGAAATGCGTCGACATCGCCTTGAGACGGCACGGCAGATCCTCGACATAGACCCGGCCTTGCAAGGCTTCGCCGGAGGTGAGGACATCGGCGGCGGGACCGAACGCCTCGGCCATCCGACCCGACCACAGAATGGCGTCGCTGACCAGATCCCAGTCGTAGATCAGGTTTCTTCCTGACCGTCCGACATGCCGGCGATTCCCTGGAGTGGCCGCACCGGCGCGACGCCGTCGTTGCGTCCGGAACGGGGGGCAAATTCTCTACCCCTTACCACCCGAGGGTAGTCGCCAACCCCTTAATAAAGGTTGAACCGTTCGGGCCGTTTGCGTGATGGTGCCGCCGATTTCCCCGCCGCGCCTGCATTGGCCGTCGGGTATTACGAAATGCATGTCTCTGGCGCCGACCAACTGGCCCGGTACGTGTCTGAAATGCCGATTAACCGCGAACGGTAGCCATAGCGCTTCGGTATTGTCGGTATCGGCGCAACCGGAAACAGGATCGGCGCTCGGCGTTGAACCCATACGGGAAAAAAGGGCATTAACACTAATGTAGGCCCGCACCGCCGCTGGAACCGCCAAACTGGTCAAGAATATATATCATGGATAGCCAAATTAAGGTTACTAAAACCGAAAAACCGCGTTAATATTTAACTATACTATAACACAGAATGAAAATGTCTAAAATGGCGATTGAATTTCTCGAAAATTGTAGTAATCTTAGTGCGAGTTCAAGAGAGACCCGAAATTCACCCTCGAAGCCCATCCATGCACGCCGCCGAAATCCTCGCTCCGACGACCGATGCCGCCCGGCCCCGCCGCGCGACGCCGTTGTCGGCTGTCGACGCGGCGTTCCGCTATCGCGACGACGTCGCCGATGGATCGACGACGCGCCGCACGGCTGCGCATCTACCGGCAATCGTCGAGGGGCGGGCCCGGCCGGTCGACGATGGCGCGTTCAATCTCCCCGGCGCACGGCGCGCGCCGGCCGGATTGACCTTCGCCGCCCAGCACATCTCGCAGGAAGTTCTTTCCGACGGCCTGCATTTCGAGAATTTCCGTCCGGCCATCGACGCCTATATCGTTGCTGCGCAGGCCGGACATCCGCGCGGCGCGGCCTTCTCGCTCAGCATCTAATTTCCGGCGCTTTCGCCTGCGACGCTATGCGTCATCGCATGGCGCGCGCGGATTCGCTAGGTTGCCGCCATCGGTCTTACGGCGGAGCGGCGATCATGCGAATCGGTTCGTTCACATTTGCCATCGCGGCAGCCGGCATCCTGCTCGCCTCGGCGGCGTCCTCGAAGGCAGAAGACAGCGTGCGCCTCGGCGCGCTTGAAATCCAGTCCGTCTGGGCGCGCGCGACGCCGCCGGCCGCCAAAACCGGCGCGGCCTATCTCGCGATCCGCAATCGCGGCGAGGCGGCCGATCGCCTGATCGGCGTGGCCTCGCCCGTCGCCGCGACGGTCGAGCTGCATGGGCACGAGATGGAGGGCCAGATGATGCGCATGCGGGCACTTGCCGATGTGACGATTCCGGCTGGTGGCGAGGCCGCACTGCAGGCCGGCGGCGGACACGTGATGCTGATCGGCCTCGCCGCCCCGTTGCGCGCGGGCGAAACTTTTCCGCTCACGCTTCGCTTCGCGAAGGCCGGCGAGATTACCGTCCAGGTGCCGGTGCGGCGCGACCCGCCGGCCGCCCAGGGCGGCCACGGCCATCCGCCGGCGCGCTGATCGTTATTCGGCGGCGGCCTTCGCCGGTTTCTCGACCTTGGCGGCGCAGAACTTGAACTCGGGAATCTTGCCGATCGGGTCGAGCTGCGGGCTGGTCAGCGTGTTCGCCGCCGCCTCGGCGTAGCAGAACGGGATGAACACCATCCCGGCCGGCACCGCGCCATCGAGGCGCGCCTTGAGCTCGATCGTCCCGCGCCGCGTGCTCACTCGCACCGGATCGCCCGGCGACAGGCCGAGCCGGCGCATATCGGCCGACGACAGGCAGGCGACCGCTTCGGGCTCGAGATCGTCGAGCACGCTCGCGCGCCGCGTCATTGCGCCGGTGTGCCAGTGTTCGAGCTGGCGGCCGGTGGTGAGGATCATCGGGAATTCCGCATCCGGCTCCTCGCCCGGCGGCATGATCGCCGCCGGCACGAACTTCGCCCGCCCGCTGGCGGTCGGGAACCCGTCGCCGAAGACGATATCCTGCCCCGGCTGGTCGGGCGCCGGCGCGGGATAGGTCACCGAGTGTTCGCGCTCCAGCCGCGCCCAGGTGATGTTCTTCAGCGACGGCATGATCGCGCCCATCTCGGCGAAAACGTCGCGCGGATGGGCATAGTTCCAGTCGAGGCCGAGACGCCGGGCAAGCTCCTGGATGATCCACCAATCCTGCCGCGCCTCGCCGGGCAGCGGCAGGGCGCGCCGGCCGAGCTGAACCTGGCGGTTGGTATTGGTCACCGTACCGTCCTTTTCCGGCCAGGCCGAGGCCGGCAGGATGACGTCGGCGTGAAACGCCGTCTCGGTCAGGAAGATGTCTTGCACCACGAGATGGTCGAGCTTGGCCAGCGCCATGCGTGCGTGATGGGCGTCGGGGTCCGACATCGCCGGATTCTCGCCCATGATGTACATACCCCTGATCCGGTCGGCGTGGATCGCCTGCATGATCTCGACCACGGTCAGGCCCTTTTTCGGGTCGAGCGGGGCCTTCCAGAACGCCTCGAATTCGGCGCGCACGTCCGCATCCTCGACCGAACGGTAATCGGGGAAGACCATCGGGATCAGGCCGGCGTCCGACGCGCCCTGCACGTTGTTCTGGCCGCGCAGGGGATGAAGACCGGTGCCGGGCCGACCGACCTGGCCGGTCATCAGGGCGAGCGCGATCAGGCAGCGCGCATTGTCGGTGCCGTGGACGCTTTGCGAAATACCCATGCCCCAGAAGATGATTCCCGCCTCGGCGCGCGCGTAGAGCCGCGCCACTTCGCGGATCGTCCCGGCGCCGATGCCGCACACCGCCTCCATTTTCTCGGGCGTGAAGTCGCGGACATGCTCCTTGAGCGCCGCGAAATTCTCGGTATGGGCTTGGACATATTGCTGGTCGTAAAGGTTTTCAGCGACGATGACGTTCATCAGCGCGTTGAGCAGCGCCACGTCCTTGTTCGGCTTGAACTGCAGCATGTACACGGCGTGGCGTTTCAGCGCCTGACCGCGCGGGTCCATGACGATCAGTTTCGCGCCGCGCTTCACCGCCTGCTTGAAGAAGGTGGCGGCGACCGGGTGATTCTCGGTCGGGTTGGCGCCGATGACGATGATCACGTCGGCGTCCTTGCAGGCGGTGAACGGCGCCGTCACCGCGCCCGAGCCGATGCCTTCCATCAGCGCCGCGACCGACGAGGCGTGGCACAGCCGCGTGCAATGATCGACGTTGTTGGTGCCGAAGCCGGTACGCACCAGCTTCTGGAACATATAGGCTTCCTCGTTCGAACCCTTGGCCGAGCCGAAGCCGGCGAGCGCGCCGCCGCCGTGCCGGTCGCGGATGCGCTTGAGGCCGCTTGCCGCGAGCGCCAGCGCCTCTTCCCATGTCGCCTTGCGGAAATGCGTCCACGGATTGGCCGGATCGACGTCGCCCCCGGCGGATTTGCCCACACCCGGCTTGCGGATCAGCGGCACGGTCAGGCGATGCGCATGATGGACGTAATCGAAGCCGAATCGGCCCTTCACGCAGAGCCGGTTCTCGTTCGCCGGGCCGTCGCGCCCGTCGACATAAAGCAGCTTGTCGTCCTTGATGTGGTAGGTGAGCTGGCAGCCGACGCCGCAATAGGGGCAGACGCTGTCGACCTGGCGGTCGGCCTCGGCCTGCTTCGCGCCGGCCGCGTCGAGCACCGTGTCTGGCATCAGCGCACCGGTCGGGCAGGCCTGGACGCATTCGCCGCAGGCGACGCAGGTGCTCTTGCCCATCGGATCGTCGAAATCGAAGACGATCCTCGCCTGATGGCCGCGTCCGGCCATGCCGATGACGTCGTTCACCTGCACTTCGCGGCAGGCGCGGACGCACAGATTGCAGTGAATGCAAGCGTCGAGATTGACCCGCATCGCCGTGTGGCTCGAGTCCGGGGCGGACGATGCACGCCGCTCGAAGCGGCTGTCCTCGGCGCCGATATGCTCGGCCCAGCGCCACAGGCGCGAATCGGGATCGTGGGCGCGCTCGCGCGCCGGCTGGTCGGCAACCAGCAGCTCGAACACCATCTTGCGCGAGGCTTTGGCGCGTTCGCTGGCCGTCTTCACCTTCATGCCCGGCGCGGGCCTGCGGATGCACGAGGCGGCGAGCACGCGTTCGCCCTCCACCTCGACCATGCAGGCGCGGCAATTGCCATCGGCGCGATAGCCCGGCGCCGGCGTGTAGCAGAGATGCGGGATCTCGATCCTGCGGCGATTGGCGACCTGCCATATCGTCTCGCCGGCGCGGGCCTCGACCTCTTCGCCGTCGAGCGTGAAACGCACGATATCGCTCATGACACGTCCTCGCGGAAATGCTTCAGCACCGACTTGACCGGATTGGCGGCGGCCTGGCCGAGGCCGCAGATCGACGCATCGGTCATCGTCTGCGACAGCTCGCCGATCAGCGCCGCGTCCCAGCGCGGGCGAGAAAGAAGCGCCACCGCCTTTTCGGTGCCGACGCGGCAGGGCGTGCACTGGCCGCAGCTTTCGTCCTCGAAGAAGCGCATCAAGTTGAGCGCCACCTCGCGCATATTGTCCCGGTCCGAAAGCACGACGACCGCGTGCGAGCCGACGAAGCAGCCATGCTCCTCGAGCGTGCCGAAATCGAGCGGCAGATCCGCCATCGACGCCGGCAAAATGCCGCCCGACGCGCCGCCGGGCAGATAGCCCTTGAAGCGGTGGCCGTCGGCCATGCCACCGCAGAATTCGTCGATCAGCTCGCGCGCCGTGACGCCGGCCGGAGCGAGCTTGACGCCCGGTTCCTTCACCCGGCCCGAGACCGAGAACGAGCGCAGGCCCTTGCGCCCGCGCCGGCCGTGGCCGGCGAACCATTCGGGGCCTTTCTCGACGATGTCGCGCACCCAGTACAGCGTCTCGACATTCTGGACGAGGGTCGGGCGACCGAACAGGCCGATTTGCGCGACATAAGGCGGGCGGTGGCGCGGCAGGCCGCGCTTGCCCTCGATCGATTCGATCATCGCCGATTCTTCGCCGCAGATATAGGCGCCGGCGCCGCGGCGCAGATGGAGAATCTGGCGCGATTGCGGGTATTCGTCGCGCAGGTAGATATAGACATCGGTCGCCTCGACCACCCAGGCGGCGATCAGCATGCCTTCGAGAAACCGGTGCGGATCGGTTTCGAGATAATGGCGGTCCTTGAACGTGCCCGGCTCGCCCTCGTCGGCGTTGACCGCCATCAGGCGCGGCGCGGGTTCCTTGCGCACGATCCCCCATTTGCGCCCAGTCGGAAATCCGGCCCCGCCGAGACCGCGCAGGTTCGCGCCGTCGAGCGCGGCGATCATCGCCTCGGGCGTACGCTCGCCATCGAGGCAGGCGCGCAGCAGGCCGTAGCCGCCGGCCGCGATATAGGCCGCATAGTCTTTACCCGGCATCGCCGCGGTGTCGACATGGCTGTCGGCGATCGCGGCGGCGACGCGCGCCGGATCGGCATGCGCCACCTCGCGATGGCCGACGGCGCAGGCCGGCGCCTTGTCACAGGCGCCCATGCATGGCGCGCGGATCACGCGCGCCTTGGCGCCGAGCTGGGCCGCCAGATCGGCGAGCAGCTTCTGGCCGCCGGACAATTCGCAGGTCAGGCTGTCGCAGACCCGGACGGTGATCGCCGGCGGCGGCGTTTCGTCTTCCTTGACGATGTCGAAATGGGCGTAAAACGAGGCGACCTCGTAGACCTCGGCAAGCGACAGGCGCATCTCCTCGGCCAGCGCCGCCAGATGCGCCGCCGAGAGGTGATGGTAACGGTCCTGGATCAGATGCAGATATTCGATCAGGAGATCCCGCCGGCGCGGCCGGTCACCAAGCAGGGCCTTGACCGCGTCGCGCGCCGCCGAATCGACCTGCCGGCCCTTGGTGAACGGCACGCTCCGCCGCCGCCCGGCCCCGGGGTGGTTGTGTTTGCGAGCTTGGTGGGACGATTCGGCCATTATTTCAAACCTAAACAGGAGATGTTACGCGGCGCAGCGATGTTCCAGACTGGCATTACGTTGTTCGCTGAATATTAGATATATTGTATACCACCGATTTCTGATGTACTGCCTGCCACCCGGTTCGCCGGCGGCGGCAAACCGGGTTCGGTTACGATGGAAGCCGGCTAATACCCGAAAAAGTCTTCGACCGGCCCCTTGGGCAGCGGTACGAGGAACCAGACCTCGAACATCATGAACAGGATGATGACGACCGAGAACGAAACGATCGCCGTCTTCAGCCAGCCATACTTGCCGAAATAGCGCATGAACGCGCCGATATAGACGAACGACGCTACATAGATGCCGATCAGCATCACCGCACCGACATAGACGGAAAGCGGGATGAGAACGAGCAACACCTGCTTGAAGGCGTTCGTTTCGACGAACGGCTCGGAATCCGCGCGCTTGCCGAAGATAGCGCGAATCAGGGTCACCGCGCTCGCGCCGGACAGAAGCAGGCCGATATAAAACGGAAAATAACCCGCTGCAGGACCGTCGGGATCGATCCAGTCCGCGCCGACCCGGATGCTGTCGGCCATCACCGTCGTCCCGATTCCGATCAGGATCAGCGCGACGACAATTTCCATCGTGCGAACCGACACCAACTCAACGCCGCCCGATTCGTTCTTATCCTGCATCGCCGTTTCCCCTTGCGCCCGTCACGACGGGGGCGGCGCATGCCGCCCCCGCCCGACCGCACCTAGACAGATGCCCTATTTCTTGGCCAGAAAGCCCGCTTCCCGCATCAGGTCGATATGCGTCTTCTCGGCTTTCTCGACCCAAGCGCGATACTCGGCTCCCGCCATGAACGAGGTATTGAAAGCGCCGTCTTCCATGAACTTCTTCCACTCCGGCGTTTCGCGCACCTTCTTGAACAGCTCGACATAGTAATTGACCTGGTTCTGGCTTACCCCGGCCGGCATAAAGATGCCGCGCAGCATCAGATAATCGATATCGAGCCCCGATTCCTTGCAGGTCGGGATGTCGTTCCACGACATCGAGCCGGCGATCTTGTCCTTGTACGGCATGCGCTGGTCGTCGAAGACGCAGAGCGGCCGTAGCGCGCCGGCCCGCCACTGGGCCACTGCCTCGATCGGGTTGTTGACCGTCGAGTCGACGTGCTTGCCGACGAGCTGCACCGCCACCTCGCCGCCGCCCTTATAGGGGACGTAAGTGAATTTGGTGCCAGCGATCTTGTCGACTGCAACGGTGATGATCTGATCTTCCTGCTTCGAGCCGGTACCGCCCATCTTGAACTTGTTGGGCCCGCCCGCCTTGACGGCGCTAATGTAGTCTTTCGCCGTCTTGTAAGGCGTATCGGCGTTTACCCATAGCACGAACTGATCGAGCGCCAGCATGGCCACCGGCGTCAGGTCTTTCCAGTTGAACGGCACGCCGGTCGCAAGCGGCGTGGTGAACAGGTTCGACAGCGTGATGATGATCTTGTGCGGATCGCTCTTGCTTTCCTTGACGTCAAGGAAGCCTTCGGCCCCCGCGCCGCCCGATTTATTGATCACGACCAGCGGTTGCGGCATCAGATTGTATTTGGTGACGATGCCCTGGATCATGCGCGACATCTGGTCAGCGCCGCCGCCGGTGCCCGCCGGCACGACGAAGGTCACCGCCTTGGTCGGCTGCCACCCTTGCGCCATGACGGGCGCGCCTGCCATGGCGCCCATCGCCAGAACCGCGCCGACGGCAACGCCGACCGGTGCAGATTTAAGTGATTTGAAGACATCAACCGACATGATTCACCTCCCTAGATCGTGAGTATTTGTCTCGATCCCGACTTTCATCCCCCTTCTGCTCCGTTCACCGACAAGCCTATCCTTCCTCGATACGACGCGTCCAGCGCCGCCCCCAAAATCGCCGCCACACCCAAGGGCGCCTAAGCCTGCGCCGCCCTCCGAACCCGGCCGAGCAGCCACGAAATCAGCGGCCAGAAAAGCAGGATCAGGCCGAGCGTGAAAATCGACGCGACCAGCGAATTGGACCAGAAAATCGTCAGGCTGCCCTGCGATAGCAGCATCGACTGGCGGAAGGCGTTCTCGGCCATGTCGCCAAGCACGAGCGCTAACACGAGCGGCGGCAACGGGTATTCGAGCTTGTTAAAGACGTAACCGATGACGCCGAACACAACCATGAACCAGATGTCGAGCGAGGC
>JACQAF010000071.1 GCA_016195145.1 Rhodospirillales bacterium | reverse complement strand
CGCCACGTCGCGCCCGGCACGGCGCGCGACGAGGGCGAGCGCCGTTCCCCAGGCCCCGGTCCCGATGACGGCGATACGGCGGATCGGCGGGTGGCCGTTCATAGCGACAGGTTGAAGGCGACCGAGATGCGCGCGCGCTGCCCGCGATATGGCCGTACGGCGTGCGACAGCCACGCCGGAAACAGGATCATCGCGCCGGCGCGCGGGTGTATCAGCTCGTTTGCCCCAACCGACTGGCCGCCCGGCATGGCGAAGGACAGCATCGGAGCATACATCGCGGGGCCGACGCCGCGCGGGTCCTGAATTTCGAATTCACCGCCGAGCGCGGGATCGGTGGCGATGCCGCCGTCGTCAACGTAATAGGTCCCCGACCAGTAGCTGCCGGGATGGGCATGAAACTCGTTGCCGTGGCCGGCGCGATTGATGTTCGCCCAGGCGTTGATCCGCCAGTCGATCTTGACCGGCCGGCCGTGGCGGTCGACAGTCAGGCGCGAGGCGAGATGTGCTGGGTGCCGGCCGCCGTCTTCTCGCGCGCAAGGATGACGCCGGCGAGCTCGCGGTTGATCTCGTCCGCCTCGGTGAGATTTAGCAACGCGACGGGAGTCGGAAAATAGCTGCGCAGTTCGACCCGGCCGGCCGTCGGCGGGGCGGGATTCGGCAATTCTGTCATGCGGTCCTTCGGGTCATCGCGTTCGGCCGCATTGTCAGGGAGAGGGCATGCGTATGCAAGCGGGCGCTTCGCGGGTCAGCGGTCAATCGCGCGAATAAACGCAGTTCGAGGTGCGCTGATACGGCACTTCGCGGACGCACCGCAAGCCGGCCTCGGTCAGCAGGGCATTGATTTGTCCGCGCAAGGGCGGATCGATCTCGATCAGGACCGAACGCAGCGACGGCCTTTGCAGGGCCCGGCTCATGCCGCGCAACACATCGAGGTCGCCGCCGTCGACGTCGATTTTCACATGCGTCGGCCAGAGATCGCGCGCGGCGCAGAAATCGTCGAGATTGACGATTGGCAGCGCGACGGAATTTGGAAAAATCGGGGTTTACCGGGAACGTTATAGCGGTCGCTCGGAAAACGGATCGTGCAGGTTCCCGTACCCGCGCCGACTGCGGCGCAGACGAATTCGACGTTCTGCATCTCGTTGACCTCGCGATTGATCGCGAAGACGTAGGAGCCATAGGGATCGGCATTGAAGGCGCATATCTGCCGCGGCGGGTTGGGCTTCAGCGCGGCATAGACGCTTTCCTGTCCGTAATTGGTGCCGACATCGAAAAAACGTCGTCTTTGCCGATCGTCTCGATCCACTCATACCCTTCGGGTTCGCGCTGTCCGGCGTTAAGGGCGCGGACATCGCGGGCGATCGATACATTGTCGATCGGGATATAAAACCGCGCCTTGGTCCCGCGGATGCGGATCGTCTTGATATAGCTTATCTCGCCGGACAGGCGCAGCGCCTGGAAGACGAACCAGTCGAACAGGCGGGCCAGCATGGATCCTCGGCGGCGGTGGATAAGGAAAGGCGGGGCATTATCGGGGCATGGCCGGTCGGGCGTAACTCCGCGGCGGGCGGCTGATCGTTTACGCCTTAGCGCGCGACCCCTGTGTCGCCGCCGGGTCGAGCGGCCAGCGCGGTCGCGGCGCAAAATCGAGGCCGTCGATCAGCCCAAGCTTGAGCCGCTCGATTCCTGCCCAGGCGATCATCGCCGCGTTGTCGGTGCACAGACGCGGCGGCGGGGCGACGAGGGTCATCGCCGATTGCACGGCGAGCGCGGTAAGACGCTGACGCAGCATGGTGTTGGCGGCGACGCCGCCGGCGACAACCAGGGTACGCCCGGCCGGGTAGCGGGCGCGGAACAGGGCGATGGCGTTGGCCGTGCGGTTGGCCAGGGCGTCGGCGACGGCCATCTGAAACGACGCTGCGATATCGGCGACGGTCCCGGGGTCGGGCGGGGCCGGGAGGGCCTCGACAGTCTGACGGACGGCAGTCTTCAAGCCGGCGAACGAAAAATCGCAACCCGGCCGGCCGCGCAAAGGGCGCGGGAAATCGTAGCGCGCCGGATCGCCGGCCGCGGCTGCCCGCTCGATCGCCGGCCCGCCCGGATAACCGAGGCCGAGCAGTTTGGCGGTCTTGTCGAAGGCCTCGCCGACCGCATCGTCGATCGTCGTGCCGAGGCGCGCGTAGCGCCCGACGCCCTCGACCGCCAGTAGCTGGCAGTGCCCGCCCGAAACGAGCAGCAGAAGATAGGGAAAGGCCACGTCGTCCGACAGCCGGGCCGACAGCGCATGGCCTTCGAGATGGTTGATGGCGAGGAACGGCAGATTGCGGGCGAGCGCAATCGCCTTGCCGGTCATCGCGCCGACCAGCACCCCGCCGATCAGGCCCGGCCCGCAGGTGGCGGCGACGGCGTCGATCCGGTCGAGGCCGATCCTGGCCTCGGCAAGCGCCTGGGCGATCAGCCGGTCGATATGGTCGAGATGGGCGCGCGCCGCGATCTCGGGCACGATCCCGCCATAGGGGGTGTGGAGCTCGGTCTGCGACAGCACAAGGTCGGACAGCCGCTGGCGGCGGCCGTCAATCACCGCTGCGGCGGTTTCATCGCAGCTTGTCTCGATGCCGAGCACGATCATGGTGCGAGGGTGTTAGCCTGTTTTGCTGCCGATACGCCAGCTTTCCGCATCGGGGCGCCCGCAGGAGCGTGCGATATGAATATTTAGCTGGCGGGATAGGAATTTTAATCTATAGATAGACACCTCAACTCATTGCGGAGCCTTCGAATCGCGGCGGTACTGGGCCGTGGCTTCTAGCAATAACCTTTTTGGATCAGAAAGTTAGATAACCGCCTCGGTCCAATTGCCGCGCCAGGTGCGGCCAGCCGGCGAACCTGCTAGACAAACAGGTATGGTTACCTCCCCGTCCTTGCGTATCGGCACCCGGGGCTCGCCACTGGCGCTGGCCCAGGCCGAAGAAGTCCGCCGCCGGCTCGCCGCCGCGTGGCCCGACCTTGCCGCCCCCGAAGCTGTCGTCATCGTCCCGATCAAGACGACCGGCGATCGCATTCAGGACCGCACCCTGGCCGACGCGGGGGGCAAGGGGCTGTTCACCAAGGAGATAGAAGAAGCGCTGATTGCCGGCGAGCTCGATCTTGCCGTCCATTCGATGAAGGACGTGCCGACCTGGCTGCCCGACGGACTGATTATCCCGTGCCTGCTGCCGCGCGAGGATCCGCGCGATGCGCTGATCGTCGGTCCGACGGCGGCGGGGGCTAAACGCCTATCCGGCCTGCCGCACGCGGCGCGGATCGGCACCTCGGCCTTGCGCCGGCGGGCGCAGCTCCTCGCCCATCGCGGCGATCTGGTAGTGGTCAATTTTCGCGGCAATGTCGGAACCCGGCTGCGCAAGATCGAAGCGGGCGAGGTGCATGCGACAATCCTTGCGCTGGCCGGCCTGCGCCGCTTGGGTCTCGCCGACCGGGCTGCCGCCATTCTCGATCCGATCGACATGCTGCCGGCCGTGGCGCAAGGGGCGATCGGCATCGAATGCCGGGCCGACGACAAGCGGGTGCGCGGCTACCTTGCCCGCCTGCATGACGAGGCGACCGGCATCGCCATCGCCGCCGAACGCGGCGTTCTCGAGCGACTCGACGGATCGTGCCGCACGCCGATCGCCGCCCTGGCAACGGTCAGCAAGGGCCGGGTGGCGCTCGACGCCCTGGTCGCGCGGCCTGACGGCAGCGAGGTGCTGAAAACCTCGCGCGAAGGGCCGGTGGGCGACGCGGCTGCGCTTGGTTGCGACGCGGGCGACGAGCTGCGCCGCTCGATCGGGCCGAATTTTTTTGCCATGACGGGAGGAGAATAATGCGCGTTCTTATCACCCGGCCCCGCGACGATGCGGCCGCCCTGGCCGCCAGGTTGCGCGATCGCGGCCACGATGCGCTGGTCGAACCGCTGATAGAAATCGCGCCGGTCGACGGGGCAAGCGTCGATCTGTCAGGCGCGCAGGCGATCCTGTTCACCAGCGCCAACGGCGTGCGCGCCTTCGCGCAGGCGAGCGCGGTGCGCGGCCTCAAGGCGCTTGCGGTCGGCGACGCCACCGCGGCGGCGGCGCGGGCCGAAGGCTTCGCCGATGTCGAGAGCGCTGCGGGCGATGTCGAGGCTTTGGCCGCGCTTGCAGTGGCGCAGCTGAAGCCGGATGGCGGCGTGCTTGTCCACGCGGCCGGGAGCGTCGTCGCTGGCGATCTGGCCGAGCGCCTGTCGAATGCGGGTTTCAAGGTACGCCGTGCCGTTCTCTACCGGGCCGAGCCGGTCGCGGCCCTGTCCGATGCGGCATCCGCCGCTTTCGCCGACCGGTCGATCCATGCCGTGCTGCTATTCTCGCCGCGCACGGCGGAAACCTTCATACGCCTGGTGCGCGCCGCGGGGGCGGACGGTAAATTCGGCGGCGTCGCGGCGATTTGCCTTAGCCCGGCGGTGCGCGACGCAGTCGCCGGGATATTATGGAACCGGATCGAAGTTGCCGCGCGCCCCGACGAAGAAGCGCTTCTCGAAGCGCTCGACCGGGCCACAGCATCGAAACCGGCCGCCGACAGGTCGATGAAAGAGGAGCCGTCCGCCATGACCGACCAGCCGCCCACCGCCCGGCCAGCGCCGGCTTTCGCCGCGCCCGGATTGCATATGATCGTCGCCGGTGCAGCCGTGACCCTGTCCGTCGCGGCGCTGGTCTGGCTCGCCGTCATGCGGTTCGCCCCGCCGCCGCCCGACCGAACGGCAGAACTTGTACGCCAGATCGAATTGCGGGTATCGACCCTCGACCGGCAGGTGGCCGAGCTCGGCCGGCGCCTCGACGGCGCGGAAACAGCGCGGGGCGCTGTCGACGGCCGGCTCGCCGCGGTCGACTCGCGTCTTGCGGCGTTGCCGACTGCCGAGCTTGCCGATATCGCGCGCCGGCTCGCGGCGCTTGACGGGCGGATCAAGGCGCTCGACGCCGAGCAGACGGCGATGCAGATCGCCGGCCTGACCGCCGAGAATCGCCGGGTGACGCGCGAGCTTGCACGCTTGCAGGAAGGCATCGTCGCCTTGGGCGCCGCGCTCGGCGAACGGACGCCGTCGCGGCGGGCCGAACTTCTGCTGGCGACCGGCCAGCTGCGCGAAGCGCTGGCGCGCGGCGGTTCCTATGCAACCGAACTGAAAGCCTTGCACGCCATCGCCGGCGACGATACGGCCGCGGCGGTTGCGCTGCTCGATGGACGCGCCGAACGGGGAATTCCGCCGGTGCCGGAATTGGCGCAGCGCTTCACGTCGGTGGCCGATGCGGTGGTCCGTGCTTCGCGGCAGGCGCAGGGCGGGGGATGGTGGCAGACCTCGCTCAACCGGCTGCGCGATTCGATGGGCTTGCGCCGGGTCGGCGAGGTTTCGGGCACCACGCCGATGGCGATTGTCGCCCGGGCCGAGGTGCGGCTCGCCGCCGGCGACCTTGCCGCTGCCGTGGCCGAGGTCGAGGCGCTCGATGGCCCGCCGGCCGAGCCGGCACAGGCGTGGCTGGCCGAGGCGCGGGCGCGGCTCGCCGCCGAGCAGGCGCTGGCCGAACTCAGCGCCGCAGCCTTCGCCGCTCCCGGACCGGCGCAGTGACCCGTACCGTCGGCCTGCTGTTTCTCGTCGCGGCGGTAATGCTGGGCGTCGCCTGGTTCGCCGACAACACGGGCGCGGTGACGATTGTCTGGCAGGGTTGGCGGGTCGGCACTTCGACGGGCGTGCTCGCGGCGGTCGTCATCGGCATCGCCATTCTGACGGCGCTCGTCTATCGATTCTGGCGCGGCGTCGCCCGCGCGCCGCAAGCCTTTGGCCGGTGGCGGCGCGAACGCCGCCGCCGCCGGGGCTATGTCGCGCTGACGCAAGGACTGGTCGCGGTCGCCGCCGGCGATCCGCACGAGGCCCGCCGTCAGGCGCGCCGCGCCGATGTGTTGCTGAACGAGCCGCCGCTGACCATGCTGCTATCGGCCCAGTCGGCGCAGCTGGCGGGCGACGAGCAAGCCGCCGCGCGTTATTTCAACGACATGCTGGCCCGCCCGGAAACGGAATTTCTCGGGCTGCGCGGGCTGCTGATCCAGGCGATGCGCGCGGATGATCGTCAGAGGGCGCTGACGCTCGCCCGCCGGGCGCGCGACCTCAGGCCGAAGACCCCGTGGGTGCTGACGACGCTATTCGACCTCGAGACGCAGGTCGGCGACTGGAAAAGCGCCATCGGGACGTTGCAACGGGCGGCGCGGATCAAGGCGATCGCACCGCTACCGGCCAAGCGCCGCGAAGCGGCGGCGCTGATCGAACTCTCCCGCCTCGCCGCGGCCGAGGGGCGCGACCGGGACGCCCTGCGTTTCGCCGAGCAGGCTCATCATGCCGACCGTAACCACCCGGCGGCGGCGGCGGGGTTGGCCCGTCTTTACGTCAGCGCCGGCAAGCTGCATGCCGCCGGCAAGCTGATCGAAAGCGAATGGGCGCGGGCGCCGCACCCCGATCTGCTTGCCGTCTACCGGCTGGCGCGTCCGGTCGCCGAGCCATTGCAGTGGGTGAAGCAGGCCGAGCGGCTGGCGCGCCTCGCGCCGCTCCACCGCGAAAGCCTGATGACGCTCGGCCTGGCGTCGCTTGACGCCGGGCTGTGGGAAGAGGCGCGCCGCCATCTCACCGAAGCGGCAAAAGCGGCTGGCGGTGAGCCGTCGGCCGGGTTATGCCGGATGATGGCGCGGCTGGAGGAAGACGGATTTTCCGACCCGGCGGCGGCGCGCTCGTGGCTGACGCGCGCCGCCGTGGCGCCGCCCGATCCGGCCTGGGTGTGCGATGCCTGCGGCGCCGTCCACACGGACTGGCAGGTCAAATGCGCGCGGTGCAGCGCCTTCGACCGCCTGGCCTGGCGGGTGCCGGATCGCGCGCGGCCGATGCTGGTCGAATCGACGCCAGGCCGCACGATCGAAAGCCATCCGCCGCCGGCCTCGCTGCCGTCGAGCTGAGCGGTTCGCGCGGCCCGGCGGCGCGGGCCGTCAATTGCCGTTTGTCGGCGGCTCGATCTCTTCGTCCGGCTCGGGCGGCTCGATCTCGAGCTGGTACTCGTACAGCCTTTCCGGCGGCAGGTTTTCTTCCAGCGGCTGCAGGCTCTCGATACTCGGACCGACCGACGGCACCGTCCCGCCCTTGGGCGTCGCCTCGACCTCGCTGCCGTAGAGATATTCGGGCAGCCACAGGCCGACGCCGGGGAAAATATAAAGCACCGCCATCGACAGGAAGACCATGAACACGAACGGCAACGACCCGGCGAAAATTTCGGTCAGCTTGACGTGCGGGGGCGCCACGCCCTTGAGATAATAGGCCGCCATCGCCATCGGCGGCGTATTGAACGACGTCTGGATGTTGAGGGCGACAAGCAACCCGAAGAACAGCGGATCGACTTCGAATTTAGCCAGCAACGGCACGAAGATCGGAATGAAGATGATGATGATCTCAGTCCATTCGAGCGGCCAGCCAAGCAGGAAGATGATGATCTGGGTAAGGATCAGGAAGCCGACCGTCGACAGGCTCAGGCTGTCGACGAAGTTTTCGATCACGGTGTGGCCGCCGAGATACGAAAACACCGAGGAAAAGGTCCACGATCCGATGAATAGCCAGCAGACCATCGCCGATGCGCGCGCGGTCAGGAAGACCGATTCCTTGAGCCGCTCCCAGGTTAGTTGCCGATAGCCGGCAGCGAGCAGCAGGCTGCCGAGCGCGCCGATCGCCGCCGCCTCGGACGGCGTGGCGAGACCGAGCAGGATCGCACCGAGAACCGACAGGATCAGGAAGGCGAGCGGGAAAAACGACGTCGCCAGCTGATAAGCCACCTCGGTAAATGGCACGTCGGTTATTTCCCGCGGCAATTTCGGGCAGAGTTTCGGGTTGAGAATGGCCCGCCCCATCACATAGGCGATGTACAGGGCGGCGAGCATGAAGCCGGGGAGAAGCGCGCCGGCATAGAGCTTGACCACCGAGACGCCGGCCGTGGCGCCGTAGAGGATCAGCATGATCGACGGCGGGATGAGAATGCCAAGGCAGCCGCCGGCGCAGATCACGCCGGCCGAAAGCTTGACGTCGTAGCCGGCGCGCAGCATCGCCGGAAAGGCGAGCAGGCCCATCAGCGTCACCACCGCGCCGACGATGCCGGTCGCCGTGGCGAATAACGCACATGTGGCGAGCGTCGCCACAGCGAGCGAACCCGGGATGTTTCCGGTCGCCACCTGCAGGGAGTGAAATAATCGGTCGAGAATATTGGCGCGCTCGACCACATAGCCCATGAACAGGAACAGCGGCACGGATATCAGAACGTCGTTCGACATCACGCCGTAGGCGCGCTGGACGAGGAGCTGAAAAATGATGTCGCCCATCGCGTAGTAGCCGAACCCGACGGCAAGAGCCATCAGGGTGAAGGCGATCGGAAAACCGAGGAGGATGATGAGAATGAATATTCCCATCATCAACATGCCGACCTGGGGGTCGGTCATTGGGGAGCTTCCTTTTTGGCCGCGGCGTGGGCTTGTTCGAGAATCACTTCTTCCAACTCCTCGACGTCATGCAATCGTGGGGTCCACTCGCCGGTTTTAAGCGCGATGGCGCAACGGATCGTTTCCGCGATGCCCTGCAGCAGCAAAAAGAATCCGGAGAACGGGATGAGCGACTTGAAATGATAAAGCGGCGGGCCGGCGGGAGAGTTCGAGCTGTGCTCGTTCATCTGCCAGGACAGATCGGCGAAATGGTAGCCGGAGTAAAGAAAGGCGAGGATCGCCGGAAAGAAGAACAGGATGTAAAGGATGAGATCGATGCCGGCCTGCCAGCGGACCGGCATCAGGCGCTGGATCACGTCGGCGCGCACATGGCCGTTGCGCGACAGGGTGTAGGCGCCGGCCATGATAAACAGCGTGCCGTAAAGAATGTAGCTTACGTCGAAGGCCCAGGTCGTCGGCTGACCTAGTACGTAGCGCGAAAACACCTCGTAGCTGACGGCGAAGGTCAGGATGAGGATCGACCAGGCGAACAGCTTTCCCACCGCCGCGCTGATCCGGTCGATGATTAACAGAAATTCCTGCACGATTGCCTCCGGACGGATATCTGCATAGGCGACGACTGTAGATACGCATTTAGCCTGATATACGCGGGGCGGTGCATTCCCCACCGAGAATGCGCCGCCCCGGAAAGATTTTCGGGCACCCTGCGCGTTCCGGCGCAGAGTGCCCGACTTGCGATCGTTCAGGTCTTTTTGGCGAAGAAGTGCTGGTAAGCCGGGAAGAACGGCGACTGGAACTCGAGGAAGAAGCCGCCAACCCGCCGACCCCAGGCCCGCTGCGAGTCGATGACCTTCTTGAAGAAGGGGTCGCTCGACAGATTGCCAATGACCTTGTCCCAGGCGCCGAGCTGGGCGTCCATGACCGATTTCGGCGTCCGGTAGGTCCTGACGCCCTGCTTGCCGCGCATTTCGGCAAGGTCGGCGCAGCTCGGTGGGGAGAGCGTCGTACTTGCCCTTGTTGAAGATGATCTCGAAACATTCGACGTTCTGGTGATAGCTCTGCAGCATGTACACCTTGGAAACGTCGGGGAAGCCGAGCACGCGGTCCGAAGACGGGTTGTTGAACTCGGCCGCGTCGAGCAGGCCGCGATCCATCGCCGGCACGATTTCGCCGCCCGGCACGATGGTGACCGCCGCGCCGAACTCCTTCATCAGGTCGGCGGCGAGGCCGACGGTGCGGTATTTGAGGTTCTTCAGGTCGTCGACCGACTTGACCTGCTTCTTGAACCAGCCGAGCGGCTGGGTCGGCATCGGCCCGGTGAGGAAGCCGACGACGTTGAGCTTGAGGATGTTATGCACAAGCTCGTTATAAAGCGCTTCGCCGCCGCCGTAGAAATGCCAGCCGAGCACCTGATTGGCGTCGGAGAAGAACGGCGGGGCGGTGCCGAACAGCGAGAAGGCCTTGTTCTTGCCGTACCAGTAGGCAGTCACGCCGTGGCCACCGTCGAGGGCGCCGGCATGAACCGCGTCCTGCATCTGGAAGGCGCCGACGACCGCGCCGGCCGGCAGCACCTCGAGCTTGAGCCGCCCGCCCGCCATGTCGTTGACGCGCTTGGCATAGTCCTGCGCGTATTCGTGGAAGATATCTTTCTGCGGCCACGTGCTTTGGAAGCGCCAGGTAATCGTCTGGGCGCGGCTGACGTTGGGGGCGGCGAGCGAGCCGACTGCAGCGACGGCGCCGCCGGCCGCAACGGTCTTCAGAAATCCACGCCGGCCGGTTTTGGTGGCGCTCTTGCTCTTGGTGTCGGTCATTGCATCTCCCTCCTTGGATTGATCGCGGAATAGTTGGGGTGGCCGGCCCACGGTACTGGCGTACAACGCGAAGTATGGTTTTTTTAGAAAGTCGACAGTCGGCCTGCCCTAATCCCCTGTCGTTCTTGATCGACAATCGGGTCGGCGACGAATTTGCCCCATCCGGCCGGTCCGGGCAAGGGCGATCTCCCGCCAGTCCGGTACCGGTGAAAATGGCGGATAACTGCGGATAATATCCGGTCCGCAAGGTGCGCAATCGGCGCATCCGCAGCGGTTATCGGTTGCGTTCCGGCAACGGCTTTTGCTGCCCCGCGACCGCGGGCGTAGCCGCGTATCCGATCATTGTGCCCGATGGTGCCGGAAAGCTTGCGTACAGGTTGCATCGTCGTCATGCGCGGCATTGGGCTGCCTTCCGGATTTGCCAATGTCCATCTTGCCTGTGTTCGCTCGTATTGTGGAGGCCCTTTTTACATTGTGGAAATGACAGATTTTTCTCTGTCTTCGCCGCTGGTTACAAGAAACACAAAAAGAATTCGGTAAATACCCGCAAGTTGAAAATACGCCATGCGGCGCGTTGTGCGATGCAAACGGCGGGCGCATAATCCGGCGCGCCGATATGGCGGTCGTTGAGGCGTCCGGCAGTCTATCGCGGCGCGCGCATGGCGGCGAAAGCAAGGCAACCGGGGGACGGGGTGTCCATGTCCGAATACGACGCTACGCTGTTCGCCAATGAGGTTTTCTACCGCGCCTTCGCCGATCGCGATTTTGCGGCGATGGAAGAAATATGGTCGAGCGGCGCGACGGTCGTCTGCATTCATCCGGGCTGGACAGCGCTGGTCGGCTATACCGAGGTCATGGCCAGCTGGCGGCGCATTCTTGCCAACCGCAACGCTCCCGCCATCGCTTGCCACCAGGCCGAGGCGTTCGTCTACGGCGAGGTGGCGTTCGTCGTGTGCTACGAACAGATCGACGATAATTTTCTGGTCGCGACGAATATTTTTCGTCGCGAGAACGGGCGGTGGAAAATGGTCCACCATCAGGCGGGGCCGTCGGCGCCGCCGCCGTCGGATGACGACGAGGACAGCGACGAACCGGCCCCGAGACCGAATTAGAACGCTTAGGCAGACCGCTCGCTTACGATGCCGTGCGGCCGACAAAGGCGTAAACCGCGAGCGCCGCCCAGCCGGCGAGCAACGCCAATCCGCCGATCGGGGCGATCATGCCGGCGGCGCGCCAGCCGAATGCGCCGATCAGGTAAAGGCTGCCGCTAAACAGGACGATGCCGGCGAGGAACGCCCATCCCGCCGCTTGCAACGGGCGGGCCGGCGATCCGCCAGCCCACGCCATCAGGCACGCCACACCGAGAAGAGCGAGCGCATGCCACATCTGGTACGTGCTGGCGGTTTCGATCAGCCGCAGCCGGTCGGGCGGCAAGATCGCCTTGAAAGCATGCGCTGCCATCGCCCCCATGCCAACGGCGATGAACCCGTTGATCGCGGAAACCGCAAGCCACAAGCGCATGGTTTTGCTCCATCGTGAATTGGCGGGAGATAAAACTTATAACCTGGATAACCGTGCCGCCTATACGCGGACAACGCGAAACCCGATCAGGATATGCTTGATTCCGGCCGGACGCGAATGGCGCGCCGCCGGCCGGCAGATACCGCAACCCCTGTCGTCCCACGAACCGCCCTTGACGATGTAGCGCGCGTCGCCGTCGGGCGTCGCCGTCCATTCGAAGACCTGTCCGGCGGCGTCGAGCATGCCATAGGGGCTGGCGCCATCGGAGTAACGGCCGACCGGCGTCGTATCGAAGGGGCCGCGATCATGGCTGTTGAGCCGCGCCGGATCGAACGCATCGCCCCATGGGAAACGCCGTC